>NZ_JBHINS010000028.1:0-9164 GCF_042195095.1 Bartonella sp. CL435QHHD | reverse complement strand
TTTTTCTTCTTCTTTTCCTAAGACAGATGTTCTGATATTGGCTAAGAGTGCGTTTTGTTTAGCCATATCGGTTAATCCACTGTAGAAGAGAGCATTTGGCATGACCAAATAGCTTGCTGTTTGTGCTACGGGGACGATCACACTTGGACCAGAACCAGAATCCGTTTCAAGAATTTCTTTATGTAAGCGGAAATCCCAGAAATTTTCATTCTTTTCATCAAAGAGGCTTTGTGCAACATCGGCTGTACCGTGGCTTGACTCTGGTCCATAGGCCGTTAGCGTATATTTATAAGGCAAACGATTTCTTGTGGTATAGCCATTCTCGAGTTTGAAAGAGTCTTCTTGTGCTTTTCCAGATACTTGAATGAGCGAGAGGCCACCTATATTTGAAGGATCAGCAGCATTTACTACACTACTTTCATCTCCTGAATCGCTTTTGATATAAACTGTTGTGGAGCCTGAGACATCACCGTGGATCAGAAGTCTATCGGTTTTTTGATCGGCACTTTTTACGCCATCACTCCAAGCAATGTTGAAGTAAATCTTTGCGTCACCAGAGGCGTTGTAGACTGTTTGCGTATCTGGTTTACCAGATCCTATATGCAATGTGTGATAATGATCGTCTACCAGTCCATCAAAAACAATAGAACTGTTGTTGAGACTAAGTACAGAAACATCAGAACGTGATCTTTGAGCAATATCAAGGTGTTTGCCATCATCATTGAGTTCTGTTGCGCTGGTTTTTACGATCCATTGTGTCTTGTTTTTTAGATCAAAACGTACATTTCTGTCTTTAGAAATATTTGCTCTGCCTTCTAAAGTTGAATGATCAGCGCTTAATGTGAAGGTGCCGTTGGAGATCGCTTTAACCTCTTTATTGTTCCAATAATTGTCATTTTTCCAAGATTTTGGATCTTCGAAAAGACCATCTCCTAACAATACATCAGCATGGATTTCTGAATTTTTGAGATTGACTGTACCGATTGACAAACCTGGAATATCTTCCATGTTTGTGTTAGTAAAAGCTCCAACAAAAATTCCAGTACCATTTTCAGCGTGAACATCTGCATTGGTTAAATTGATTTCACTGCTTTTACGTTTTTGTGGATCATCTGGATAATCTAGATCAGGATTAGAGAGAGCTATAAATTGCAAACCAGCAACTCCTGCTATCATAGAAGTATTCACGACATCAATATGTCCGTTAAATGCCGCCCATAGTGCAACTTTTTTTGCTTCTATTTTATTTTTTATTGTATTCTCTGCTGCTCCAATATAACCATTCGTCATCTTAATCGTGCTATTATTTCCTGCGGTGAGACCAACATCAAAATTTTGAATGATTGTTTTACCATTTAACTTAATTAAACTATCAGTTTCTGCAACGTTTACACCAACGGTCATTGTTTTACTTTCACCACCGGTTATAATTAAATCTCCGCTAATGATTTGACTTCCACCGTCTGCATAAAACCCTTCATCAACATTTTGAATGGTTGTTTTGCCCATTAACCTAACTTCACTACCAGAGTCCGATGTCCATATACCAGTGCGTTCGTTGTCGGGGCCGTCAAGTGCTTCACCACCGATTATTGTTAAATCTTTGCTGGTGATTTTACCACCGTCAACTGCTCCAAGGCCGCCCAAAGTATTGTTAATTATTGTATCACCATGCAATTGAATTGTGCTGTCATTGCCACTTACAAATGCACCGTTTCCTTTTCCCTCTGTTTTTAGAGCAACATCTGTGGCATCAATATGCCCTCCGTTGATTGCGAATAACGCTGTTTCGTTCGCGGCTACGGATCCTCCCATCATTATGATCTTAGATCCTGAACCGTCTGCAAGGAGTCCTCCGCCATCAGATGATGTAATGTTAGCATTGTTTTTTAAGATAATCGTACTGCTGGCTTCGGCGCTTCCTCCTACATCACGTCCACTAAATGATCCTCCTGAGACCGTTATTGTTGAGTGATCATTTGCAACTATACTGGCGGCTGCCTGAGTCACTTCTACATTATTTAAAACAACGGTACTTTTGTCTGCTTTTATTCCAAAGTTTAGTAGCGCATCGTCTTTACTATTCGATATCTTCACACCTTCTAGCTTGTTTTCACCGCTGTTACTGTTTAAGAAGCCGGCACCAACTAGAGAAGTTTTAATGGTTCCTCCAGTCATGTTTATTGCGCCACCATCGTTTGTTGTAAGTCCAATTTCACTATTACTAATCGTTGTTCCTTCAAGCAATTCAACTACACTGCCTTCGCCATTAGAAAATACACCAGACGATATATCTTCGTCATCTAGAGATACATCTGTAACATTTAGAGACACATTTGTGACCGTAATATGTCCACCATTTTCAGCAACCAATGCATTACCTTTCCCCGTGACGGTTCCTCCCGTCATGCTGATGGTGGAGTTTGAACTATTTGCATAGAGTCCAATGTTATCAGATGATGTAATGTTTGCATTGTTGGTTAAAGTGATGGCGCTGCCGTTTTGAGCAGATATTGTTGTATTTTGTGCATGAAATGATCCTCCTGAGGCTGTTATTGTCGAGTGATCATCTGCAACTAAGGCATTGGTTGCTTGCATGACGGTTACATCTTTTAAAGTGACGGTACTGTTTTGGTCTGCTATTACTCCCAAGTTCAGTGGCGCATCGTCTTTACCACTTGATATCGTCACACCTTCTAGTCTGTTTTCATTGCTGCTGCTTGAGAAGACAGCACCAACTAGAGAAGTTTTAATGGTTCCTCCAGTCATTTTTATTGCGCCACCATCGTTTGTTGTAAGTCCAATTTCACTATCACTAATCGTTGCCCCTTCAAGCAATTCAACTACACTGCCTTTGCCATTAGAAAATACACCAGATGACTTATCACTATCATTTGTTTTTAGGGTTACATCTGCAACAGTAATATGTCCACCATTTTCAGCAACCAATGCATTACCTTTCCCCGTGACGGTTCCTCCCGTCATGCTGATGGTGGAGTTTGAACTATTTGCATAGAGTCCAACGTTATCAGATGATGTAATGTTTGCATTGTTGGTTAAAGTGATGGCGCTGCCGTTTTGAGCAGATATTGTTGTATTTTGTGCATGAAATGATCCTCCCGAGATTGTTATTGTCGAATCATGATCTGCAAATATACCGGCTGCTGCTTGAGTCACTGTTACATCTTTTAAAGTGGCGGTACTTTTATCTGCTTTTATTCCAAAGTTCAGTGGTGCATCGTCTTTACCACTCGATATTGTCACATTTTCTAGTTTGTTTTCACGACTGTTACTGTTTAAGAATCCAGCACCAGCTGCAGAAGCTGTAATGGTTCCCCCAATCATCTTGATTGCGCCATCATTTTGTACTACAAGCCCGATTGCACTATCACTAATTGTTGTCTTTCCAAGCAATTCAATTACACTATTTGCGCCATTAGAAAATACACCAGATGACTTATCGCTATCATTTATTTTTAGGGTAACATCTGTAACAGTAATATGGCCACCATCTTCAGCAGTCAAAGCATTCCCTTTTCCCGTGACGTTTCCTTCTATCATTGTGATGGAGGAGTTTGAACCTTTTGCATAGAATCCAACATCACCAGATGATGTAATTTTTGCACCATTTGTTAAAGTGATAGCGCTGCCGTTTTGAGCAGATATTGTTGCACCTTTTGCATCAAATAATCCTCCCGAGATTGTTATTGTCGAATCATGATCTGCAAGTATACCGGCGGCTGCTTGAATCACTGTTACATCTTTTAAAGTGACGGTACCTTTATCTGCTTTTATTCCAAAGTTCAGTGGCGCATCGTCTTTACCACTCGATATTGTCACATTTTCTAGTTTGTTTTCACGGCTGTTACTGTTTAAGAATCCAGCACCAGCTTTGGAAGCTGTAATGGTTCCCCCAGTCATCTTGATTACACCACCGTTTTGTGCTTGAAGCCCGACTGCACTATCACTAATCGTTGTCTTTCCAAGTAATTCAATCATGCTACCAAAGTCATCAGAAGCTACACCAAATCCATCACCATTTGTTTTTAGGGTGACATCTGTAACAGTAATATGGCCACCGTATGTTGTCGTTACTGCTTCCTCTTTCGCTGTAATGCTCCCTCCTGTCATTTCGATGATGGACTTTGAACTTGCCGCATGGAGTCCAGCATCATTATATGATGTAATTTTTGCACCGCCAGTTAAAGTGATGTTGCCGCCGTTTTGAGCAAATATTGCTGTTTTTTCTGCATCAAATGATCCTCCTAAAACTTTTACTGTGGAATCATATGCATCTATGGCAGTTTGTGCTTGCGTCACTGTTACATTATTTAAAGTGACATTACTGTTAGTTGCCTTGATTCCATTGATTAGTGGCGCATCATCTTTCCCACTTGATGTCACTACATCTTTCAGTTCGTTTTCTTTGCTTTTGCTATCCAAAAAGAATGCACCAACTTTGGACGCTGTAATGCTTCCCCCAGTCATTGCGATTGCGCCACTTTCTTGTGTTTTCAACCCGATTGTAGCATCTTTGATCTTTGTATCAGACAATTCAATCACACTGTTTTCACCTTGAGACAAGGCGCCGAATCCACTCTCAATTTTAGTACCCTTATTAGATGCAGGATTATCCCCTTCTGTAATAGGTGCACTTGTGGTATCTCCCTTTGCTGTTAGAGTACCACCCGTGACTTTAATATGACCACCGTCGTTTGTATACAATGCTGCGTCTTTTCCAGTTACGCTTCCTCCAGTCATTTTTATGGTGGTATTTTCATCATCGGCATGGAGTCCGTTACCATTAGATGAGGTAATGTTAGCACCGCCATCTACAGTAATGGTGGTGCCGCCCATAGCATATACGCCATCCATTTTACCCTCGAATGATCCTCCGGATACTATAACTTGAGAAACGTTATCCGCAAGTATACCAGTTTCTGCTTGCTTAACTGTTACATTTTCTAAAGTAATTAAACTTTCGTTGTTTATTTCTATTCCAAGGAGTGATGATGCTTCATTTTTATTATCTGATATCACTACATTTTGCAGTACACTTCTACTATTCTTACTACCATCAATATAAACGCCAGTTTGAGAAGCTGTAATGTTCCCCCCGGTCAGGTTGATGTTAGCGCCGTCTTTTACAGAAATACCGAAACGAACATCAGAATCAGTGCCTTGAATATTTAAGCCATTTAATTCAAGCGCACTGTTAGCACCTTCAACTGTTACAACATATTTATCGCTACCTGTGTCTGTATTTGTGTTTTCATTTCCAGTTACAGTTACAGTACTGCCGGTGATTTTTCCTTTGTCTTTTACATAAATAGTCTCGTACGTTTTTCCGGATATATCTTTTTCTTCGTTGGCAACGCCAAGAGTTTCAGCATGTGCAGTGAACTGGATGTTGAATAGGATGATAGCAGCCGCAGCTGTGCATGATAAAAGGGATGTTTTATACACCAGTATTCTCCTTATGAGAGCCCCAAAATATTCATTTCCCCGCAAACTTCATAAGAAGAAGTGAAAATGGATAGTTGTTATTAATTTCGATAATTTTCTTTATTTGGTAAGACATTTTTGGTTTTTTGTCAAAATTAAAAAATAAATAATATTAAATTTGTATGAATTTATATTTAACACACAATGTGCTTGTAATGATTTATATTATATAATTAAATTTATTGTAAATCTACATTATATAAATTATAACTATTATTATACTTTACATAATTTATATTATTTTTTATAAAGTAATAATAGTATTTTTTGTAGTATTTCTGCATTTTTATAGCTTATCAAAGTGAATGATGACGGTAATACTATAACACTGTTGCTAGCACTTTTGATTATTTATACCTTATTTATGATAATATCATAATATAATTGATCTTGATATCTAAAGGAGTTGGGCGCTCTAGTATAAGAATACATTTTTTCTCCTGTTGGGGATATTTTAATAGTATACGACTAAGTTTTTATAAGCTGTTGATGTATCGATGACATTTGAAAGAGCCAGAGCCCAAGCTTATAAATCTTAATCAATTAAAGTTCTTGAAGTTGAAGGCTTGAAATCAACAGTGCTTTTATATCATCAAAGTGCACCTTCATTGAAGGATCATTGCTTTCGTTATTTCGAATTTTTGACATATTTTTGACAATAAAATCTAAAAAAATTGTCTCTGAGGAATTTTTTAATATAAAAAATATGTAACGTTTTTATGGTGATAGGTTTATGAGATATAAAGTTGAATTGGTAATCACCGTGATTGCTTTTACTCTTTCTGGTTGTTTTAATCTTGGTTCTGAAAAAATAAAAAGAGACAAGAGGCTTCATCATGATGCATTCATGGATTGGTCTATGAAAGAAAAGTCTCTTACAAAAAATTATACTGCTATCATTATGGCTGATCCGCAACCGTGGCGTTTAAACTCTGGTGATGCCAATGGAATATCAAACAGAGAGCCATGGTTAAAGATAAATGAGCAGGTTGCTGGTGTGATAAAAGCGCACAAGGCTGCATTCCATATTGTCAATGGTGATCTGACGGAGTTTGGACAACAAAAAAACTATGATGATTATGAAAATGTTTATAAAACTCTTGGAGCACCTGTCTATGAGGGGCTAGGGAATCACGATTATGCCAATAATGTTGGTAATTGTACAAATCCTCAAGAATTCAGTTTTTACAAAGATGCTTGTGCTATAAGTGCAGTTTCAAGAATGGTATCGGAAATCAAAAAATACCGTAGTCAATTAGCGCATTTCAATGCAGATGTTACTGAAAGTTTGGTTCCCATTTCGGGTGGAAATATTCGCTCGATAAGGGGGAGTTTGAGTTATTCTTGGGATTATGGAGATGTTCACTATGTGCAGCTTCACAATTATCCAAGCTATACGGTTGGTTTGAAGGGGCAGTCTACAGAAGTGCAAATCAATAAATCTTTAGATTGGCTTAGGAACGATTTAGCTGCTGCTGATGCAAGAGGTAAAGTGACAATCATTAATTTTCATGATGCGCGTGCTGCTTCCATTGATGGTGAATCCTTTTTTATTCGTAAAAAGAATGCTAAAGATTTGTCGGTCTTTAAGTCAATTATTACCTCTCATAATGTTAAAGCAATCTTCGTGGGTCACACGCATTATCAGTCTTATTGCCGTGCGAAAAATGATAAGGTTTTTGGAAATATCCCTATATATACAGCTGGTGCGCTTTTTAATGGAGATTATTACCTCTTAGATGTGAAAGGCAAGACCATTCACGTTAAAGCCTATAATGGAGAAATAGGAAAACCGCTTTTAATTAAAGATCTTGGTGTTATAGGGAAAGACACTCAATTTTCGGCAAGTTGCAGTAAGTTATAATAGGATTTGTTTCTTTGTCTTAAAGCATGAGGGAAAAAACGTATTATATGTGCGGACTTGAAGAGCAGTAGGAGTGTCTAAATGTTACTTAGAAATAGAGTGAAAAATCAGACATATTTTTTTCAAAGCTGCTAAGATTTCAGGTTATACGCTATAAGTGCAATGGTTTAATGTGAACTGAGCTTTAATACAAAGCAGAATAATGGTTTGTTATTCTATTTTTTCTTTTTAGGCTTTCATCTTTGAAGAAAGGGGAGTTTGTCAAGGGTGTGTTCATAATTTGCTAGCACTTGTTGTCCAGAATCATCAAGAAGGCTGTTTTTATTAATTTGTTGCGGTATAATTATTAAGTTATGCCCTTTATTAGAGCTTATAATATCTACTCATGGGCAACACTTTTCTTTTTCATAAGAAAAGCTTTTTATTTTGATCAATTTTTTACTTATAATCTTCAAACAATTGATGTTTTGTGATGCTGTATAATTTCTCTTGATTAATCGTATGAACTTTTAGTTGTATTACAATTTTATCTTCTTCTTTTATACGTAAGTAAATCGTTACAATAATATGATACAAATATTGGAGTCTGTTTATAGCTGTTATGGTCTCATGCAATTATCCTTAGATGACTCTCACGTGTCTTGGCAGTTTTATCTTTGCTTTGAGAGAGGTGTAAAAAGGGGATTTTAAGAAGTTTCAGTTTAGAAAGAGTTTTTTTGCCCGCGAAAAGCTCTCTGATGCTGCCAAGGCTGGTATGGAACAAGCGGGCGAAGATCTGGCTAATTCGATTGTCGATGGCTTTATGTCGTCTATCTCACAATTGATGGATTATTGTAAATCTTTGCCCTATCGCATTAAGGGGTGGACTCGTTCCATTGATGTAAGAGAGTTTTTGTCAAGTTTTTTGGGGGGTAAAACAGCCATTCAGCCCATACCACAATTTGCGGGGGCTTCTCCTGTAAATTCATTTGCGAGAGAGCAAAGAGACAAAGACCGTTCCCCCATCACACACAATCAAAATGTCACAGTGCATGTTAATGGTGCCCGTGAACCCATGGCCACTGGTCGTGCGGTTGCCCATGCTTTGCAACGGGCACGTGCTAATGCGCTGCATGGCGGGACAGAATGAGGGGAGGGAGCCTATGAGAGATCCTTTGATGATGTTAGGACCGCATCAATTTTATGTGGACTGGCTGAATTTCCAATCCTTTGAAGAAGAGTTTTCTGCCTCATGGGTTTGTATGGAGCGTTTTGGCAGGTCCCCCAGTTTGCAATTTACCGGCTATGGCAATGATGCAAAAACCATTCATGGAGTTTGGTTTCCAGAAGAATTTGGTGACCGTGTAGCCATTGATGCCATCACTACAACTATTCGAAGAGCCAAGCCTGTCCAGATGCTTCGTTGGATTAATGATACCACCTATAGTGTCCTTCTCCATGGACCCGTAGTAATCACCACGATCAATAAAGACCATGACTATATCAGTCTTTCTGGTCAATCCCAACGCATCCGCTATTCCATTACGCTCTTGCCCTTTTTTAATGGCGGAAAACCACAAGGACAATACCAAGAGGGACAATATCAAATGGGGTATTACCAAGAGGAACCTACCCCATGAAGATACCCAAAAAGCGCGTTATTGTAGAGCTAGAGGATATGAGCCTCGATCTCCTTTGCTTTCACTATGCCATGGCTGTGTTAGGAGACCGCATCCAAGTTGGGGCACTAAACGGTTATTTAGAAGCCACACTGGAAGCTAATCCAGAGATTGCCAAATATGGTGTGTTTTTACCG
>NZ_JBHINS010000048.1:0-6887 GCF_042195095.1 Bartonella sp. CL435QHHD | reverse complement strand
GAGGAAACAGAGCAGTTATCCGAGCCCCTTTGGACAGAGCGCAAATTTATCAGTGGTGATAAAGGCGCCAAACAAGCGCGCTTGAAACTCACGCTTACCGGTGGACCAGCAGCGCGGCCAATGGTGTGTGATTTTGGCGCCGGCATATTATGAGGGGAAAATGAGAGATGACAAAAACCAAAAAACTCGACATGGAATTGCCTAAAGAAGGACGCTTTATCAGTTCTGAATTCCCAATCTTGCGCGAAAACTTGACCAAAATTGATCAAGCCATTGCAGATGTTGAGGACAAGGTAGAGGGAAAAGCGCCTTCAAAACACACGCACACAATAAGTGATGTTGCAGATCTTGAAGCAGCCTTGAAGGGCAAGATGGCAGCGGATAAAACTTTCACTTTAAAAGATTTAGGTGATATCGAGGGTGCACAAGATGCTGCCAACAATTATGTTCTCTATAAATCAAGCAATAATAACTTCACCTTTGGGAGTGCTATCTCTCTGTTAGGCGCGCATCAACATAAAACCGAAGATATTGTGGGGCTTGATGATTTTAGAACCAAAATCAACGAAGATCTGACAAGCTATGGACGCCTCACAAGTCCAAATGAATGGAAAAATTACAATAAATTTACCAGCAAAGTGACTATGAGTGGTGCCTTAGAGCTTTTGGGCAATTCGTCGTTTAGCCTCATCCACAATGGTGAAATGGTTACCAGTTTAAGCACAAGCGGAAGCTCGCTTAAAGGACCGCTTAAAGTGGACGGTGATGTTGTTTATACCAAGGCGCAAGTGGATGCCCTCAAGCAGGAAATATGGGCAGAAATAAAGAGTCTTAAAAAAGTTTTTACTGATAAACCCATTAATTGGCCAGAACTTGCTGATGCTGAATTGCTGTATACGCAGGATGGTAAAATTCAGTGGCCAGACTGGGTAACCGATAAAACCAAAGTAGAAATCCAAGCGTGGGGCGGCGGCGGTAGTGGGGGTGGATCTGATACACCAAGTTTAGGAGGAGGTGGTGGTGGTGGTGGTTGTTCAGTATGGTATGGCTATAAAGCGAGTTTAGCTGGGAATGAAGCTATCATCGTTGGTAAAGGAGGAGATTCTGTTGCCTCGCGTGGTGCGACAGGGAATTCTGGTGGAACAACAATCATTGGCAAGGATTTTATCACAGCAACAGGAGGTCATGGTGGTGGAGGGGCTTATTCATCATCTTTTCCAGGAAATGGTGGAGCTGGAGGAGTGGGGGGAAATTTTGGCTTGGCGACGAATGATCGCCCCGGTCTTTTCAAGGGCGAGAATGGCCATCCTGGAACAGATGGTAACCGTGGTGGTGTAAGTGGAAGTGGTGGTGATGCTGGGGGTGATACATCTCGAGGTGGTCCTGGAGGAACAGGAAAAGGTTTTCGTGCTTCAGGAAAAGGAGGGGGTGGTTTTGGTGGAGGTGGTGCTGGCTCTCATGGAGATTCCTCTCCAAGCGGTGCTGGAGCTGATGGCGCTGTCCTCATAAGATTGTGGAAAGATTAAATACATAATCAAAGAGAGCACAATTCAAATGGTGCTTATTGTATAAGCGAGCTTATATGTTTTTAAGTCCTTTTATTGCTCTTTCAAAGCCCTTTGAAAGGGCTTTTTTTGACTGACAGTGTCAGTCTTATCGAGCATGGTGATGGTTGTTATTCTCTCTTCATTGATTTGGAGAGCAAGATGGCAATAGAATTTAATCATGGGATTCGCATTGTAGAGGCTGGTGAGGATTCCCGTCCTTTAGCAACATTTGATCAGACCGCCATTGGGGCGGTTGTTACAGCCCCTGATGCTGACAACCAAGTTTTTCCCCTCGACGAGCCCGTGTTGGTCTTCACCCATGAGACAGAGAAAATCCAAAAGCTTGGGGCAAGAGGCACGGCTCTTGATGTGATTAAAGCCGTGTGCGCGCAGGGGATTGAGGCACAAATTATCCTTGTGCGTGTGGAAGAAAAGTCAACCATTGCTGAGACACAAACCGAAATGGTGGGATCCAATACTCACTTGACCGGTGTGCATGCCTTAGCGCATGCGCGGGGGCATTTGGGGGTGGAACCTGGAATTCTCTTAGCACCGGCTTATAGTGCAGGGCGGATTGATAATGGTAAAAACCCCGTGGCAGATGCTTTAGAACAAGTGGCAGAAAAGTTGCAAGCCATTGCCGTGTTTGATACGGGTGGTAAAAACACGCAAGAAAGTCTTGCCTATCGTGCAGATTTTTCCTCACGCTTTTGTTATTTGATTGATCCCTTTGTACGGGTGGCAAATCGTGAGGGGGGTGTTAGTGTTAAACCGGCAAGTCCTTTTGCTGCCGCCATGTTTATCAAACGTGACAAGCAAAGGGGCGGTGTTTTTTGGTCTCCTTCCAACCAAGATGTGCATGGCATTTTAGGGACAGCACGCCCCATTAGCTATTTTGATGGCGAAATTGATCATGAGGCAAATCGCCTTAACCAAGCCGATATTGCGACCTTTATTCCAGCACGGCTTAGCCAAAATGCGCAGGGAGAAGTAGCTTCCAATGGGCGCATTTTATGGGGAAATCATACCACCTCCAGTGATCCACTTTGGCGCTTTGTCAATGTGGTGCGCACCCGTGCAGCTTTGGAAAAAACGATCATCAACAATTTCCGCCCTTGGGCGAATGATGAAAACCTTACTGGCCAACATGTTATTGCCATTACCCGCAGCCTTACACAGTTTCTTGATGATATGATTGCGCGTGGTGCGCTTTTGGGTGGCCGTGTTTGGTTTGACCGCGATTTAAATTCCAACAGCACTTTACAATTGGGAAAATTGCGGGTGGAATTTGATGCAGAAGAAGTGCCACCTTTAGAAGATTTGAGTTTCGGCAGCCGGCGCAATAGCGCTTATTTTGATCGGCTGGCGCAAGATATCCAAAAGAAAATGACTTATCAATTTGGCGATACGCTTGAAACTTATCGCAAAGCAGCAAGGAGTTAAAGCGTGACTTTACGCATTGTACGCGGTTTTACCTTGATTATTGATGATGATGTGAATCTACATCTTGATCTTGAAACCCTCAAATTACCTACGTTGGAAGAAATCACCGAAACCTATCAACCAGGGGGCTCTGATATGCAGATTGATGTGAGCGGTCTTGGTGTGAAAGCTTTGAGCATGCAAATGAAAATCCGCAGCCATACCCCTGAGGTCATCGGTATTTTTGGTGGTCCCCCTGGTCTTCGTCATAAATTCACTGGCAAAAAACATGTGATCTCTGAAGAAGATGGGCGTGAGCATGAACATTCCATTGATGTGACAGGGCGGTTGGTCAAAGTCGATAGCGAAGGCTTAACAGCTGGAAAAGCGACAGGCTATGATTGCGAGATCAAAAATGTTTGGGACTATACGGAATTTTGGGATGGTTCTGTTTTGCACCGCTTTTCCTTTAAACGGGGCGGCTGGCTTGTCCGCAATGGGCAAGAGATCGGTTCTCGCCGCCGCTCTATTCTCAACTTATAGGAATTGATCATGACAAGTTTACAAACCAGCATTGACGTGGAATTGCAGGTTCCGCTTCCTTATCAAGATAAAAGTGGCAAAGAATCTCTCTGCAAGAAACTGACCTTTTATCGCCCCACTTTTAAGCATGCCAAGCAATTAGCGGTGCTCATTGGACCACAATTGACAGAGCTGCTGCTTCCTGAGTTTGGAGAGCAAAAAACAACTTTGAGCAATGATGTGCTTATCACGAAGCTTTCTCAAGTTTTGTTCACAAGTGAGGCAACAGAAGGCATCACAGCACTTTTGGCTGATATGTCACGTGAATCTATTGAATTGATTGATCGAGTTGATGTGATGGATATTGTCGCAATATTGAAGGCTTTTTTTGCTTTTTTTACGCAACGCCAATCCTCTCTGCCAGACAATTTGGGGCAGAACTAGCCCTTTATTATCACTGGGCGCCTTCAGAGATTAACCAGATGGATTGGCTGGATGTGATTGCCTATCGAGAAGAACTCGCACGCCTGAAAGCTCAAGAATATGAAAGTCATCAGTTAGGATAAAGAATCGTCATGGATGTTTCCCTTGTTGTGCGTTTTGTCAATCATCTGCAAGAGGGGATAGCTTCTGCCAAGCGGGATCTTGCAGCCTTTAGTTCAGATGTTGCACATTTCCAAAACAAGACAAGGCAGCATTTTAAAGGGTGGTTTGACCCTGAGCATCTTGAGGATGCGACAAAGAATGCGGAAAATGCTTTTAACCATGCGCGGGGGCGTATGGTGGGTGCCATTGCGCAAACAGCAACCTTAATTGCACCCCTCTATAAAGCCATGCAATTTGATCAATCGATGAAGGGATTAGAAAAGGTTCTCGATGCCCCCCTTGATCGCTTAAAGGAATTGCGCCGTTTTGCGCTTGAAACCTCCACCAAGATTCCGTTAGCGGCGCGTGAAGTCTTAGAATTGATGACCAGTGCCAGCCAAGCAGGGATTGGCGAACAAGATCTAGAAGCTTTTAGCATTTATGCCGCTAAAGCAGCTGTAGCTTTTGATATGACGGGAGATCAGATTGGGGAGCGCTTTGCCAAATTGCGCAATGTCTTTAAGCTTAATCAAGCAGGCATTGAAGATCTAGGCGATGCTATCAATCATCTCTCTAATCACATGGCGGCAAAGGCCAGTGAAGTGTCTGATTTTACCAATCGTGCCACCGGTGCGGCAACCATGTTTAAGTTGACAGCGCGCGAAACTGCGGCATTTGGTACGGCGATGATTTCTGCTGGGATTGTTCCTGAGAGTGCCGCGCGTGGTTTTAATGCCATGAGTGCGCGTATTCAGGCAGGAGGCAAACATATTGAAGATGCTTTTGCCAATATCGGGCTTTCTCGCGAAAAATTCATGCAAGATCTGGACAAAGATGCCACCGGCACCTTGGTGCGCTTTTTTAATGTGTTGGGTAAATCCGAACAGGGGATGCGCTCGCTGATTGCCATTGCGGGGCGCGATTTTACCGGTGATTTTGCCAAATTGGTGGGTAACCCCGAATTGTTAGGGCAAGCTTTAGAGTATGTGAAAGATCCACAAGTCTTTAAAGGTTCGGTAGAACAAGAAGCAGACAAACAAGCAACCGGCGCCATGCGGCAATTTGAACTCTTACAAAACCGTATTGTGGCTCTGGGCATCACCATTGGTGAAGTGCTTCTGCCTCCTCTCAACAGTCTCATGGAAACTGTTGGTAATTTTACCAATGGGTTGATGGCGTGGGCGAATGCGCACCCAACTTTAACAAGCGCCATTATCAAAACCATTGCCGCCCTCATGGCTTTTAATATTGCTCTGCGCGTGTTGCGTTTTACTCTTGCTAGGACACGCCTTGGGCTTCTTCAATTGATGGGCTCTTTTATCAAGATGGGTGCTGTTAGTCGTGGTGTTGCTGCAAGCTGGCGGGGCTTAGCAGCCGCAGGGCGCTCGCTGGGTTTAATAGCAGCAAGCTTTGGTGGAAGTGCGCTGCGTCTTCTTCGCCCCATGACTTTACTGGTAGGGGCTTTACGGGGGATTGCTGTCTCAGGAAGTGCATTTGCTGCCTCTTTTGGTTGGATGGGGACAGTGATCGAAGTGGTTGGGGCAAGTCTTTCCTCTGTTGTGGGGGGTATTTTTACCCCGATCGGGGCGGTCATTGCTGCTGTTGTGGCTGTCATCCTTGCTGCTGGTTTTGCTTTGTGGAAATATTGGGATCGTTTTTCTTCTTTTGTCAAAGGTTTTGCACGGGGGGTATCTCGGGCTTGGGGGCGTGCCTTTGAAGCCGTCATGCGCTTTTTTGGTGCTGATACCACCACCATCACCAAATGGAAAAATATCATTGCTGCTGCTTTTGATTTCTCTCAAACTTGGCAAAAGTTTAAACAAGAGCTTAGCGCTGTTGTCGAGTGGTTTGGCAATTTGTGGGAGGGCGTTAAACAAAGCTTTTCCAACTTTTGGCAATGGTTGAAGAGTTTTTTTACACAGGAAAAGCTCTCGGATGCTGCCAAGGCTGGTATGGAACAAGCGGGCGAAGATCTGGCTAATTCGATTGTCGATGGCTTTATGTCGTCTATCTCACAATTGATGGATTATTGTAAATCTTTTCCTAGTCGCATTAAGGGTTGGATTGGTTCCATTCATGTAAGAGATTTTTTGCCAAGTTTTTTGGGGGGTAAAACAGCCATTCAGCCCATACCACAATTTGCGGGGGCTTCTCCTGTAAATTCATCTGCGAGAGAGCAAAGAGACAAAGACCGTTCCCCCATCACACACAATCAAAATGTCACAGTGCATGTTAATGGGGCGCGTGAACCCATGGCCACTGGTCGTGCGGTTGCCCATGCTTTGCAACGGGCACGCGCTAATGCGCTGCATGGCGGGACAGAATGAGGGGAGGGAGCCTATGAGAGATCCTTTGATGATGTTAGGACCGCATCAATTTTATGTGGATTGGCTGAATTCCCAATCTTTTGAAGAAGAGTTTTCTGCCTCATGGGTTTGTATGGAGCGTTTTGGCAAGGCACCCAGTTTGCAATTTACCGGCTATGGCAATGATGCAAAGACCATTCATGGAGTTTGGTTTCCAGAAGAATTTGGTGACCGTGTAGCCATTGATGCCATCACTACAACTATCCGAAGAGCAAAGCCGGTCCAGATGCTTCATTGGATCAATGATACCACCTATAGTGTCCTTCTCCATGGACCCGTAGTAATCACCACGATCAATAAAGACCATGACTATATCAGTCGTTCTGGTCAATCCCAACGCATCCGCTATTCCATTACGCTCTTTCCCTTTTTTAATGGCGGAAAACCACAAGGACAATACCAAGAGGGACAAATCCAAGTGGGACAAACTCTATGAAGATACCAG
>NZ_JBHINS010000001.1:0-1398 GCF_042195095.1 Bartonella sp. CL435QHHD | reverse complement strand
TTATCCGATACGAGTGGTGTGATTGAAAGCACTTTTACGGTTGATGCTGAACAGCAGACGACGTTGATAAGACTTCAAAGCCAATCGCAATTTTTAGAGTATAAGAATGGGATATCAATTTGTTTTAAAGCGAAGGGTAAGAATGTTGGGGAAACCGCAATTGCCTTGAATGATTTAGCCGCTAAACCTGTTTATAAGGCGACGGAATTAGGCATTCGTGCATTATCTGGAGGCGAGCTTCAAAGGGGGTGCATTTATAGCTTGGTTTATAGGGATCATGCTTGGCAAGTTTTAAATCCTACGCCTCTCTCTTTATCACAAGAACCGGTTATTCCCATTTGTCCTACAGGGACGATAGGAATTTTTGGAATGCAAGTTTTGCCAGAGGGCTGGTTACCTTGTGATGGGAAGGCTTATTTGCGCAGTGATTATCCTGCTCTTTATGAAGCGATAGGGATCAGATGGGGAGGCGCTGATACTTGGAACAAGTTTAACGTTCCCGATTTGCGTGGTGTTTTTTTACGAGGTGTTGATGATGACCGAGAGATAGACCGCTTTCGTTATCTTGGCACTTTACAAAATGACGCTATGAGAAAGCATGATCATAGTGGTCAATCCTTTACGATTTTGAATGATGAAAATCAGGAAGAGAGTTGGCATGGTGATATGACGATCATCTGGGGATATGTGTTGAATGACCAGCAAAGATTGAAACTTGCCGAACGTTTGGGTGTGAGAGCAGAGGATATACGTGTGCACCATAAGCTCGCCTTTCCCCATTCCCACCTTCATATGCGTGATGTTGCATTGGCAAGTTCAGGTGTAAGTGAGACGCGTCCGATTAATATAAGTGTTGTATTTGGAATCAAGACGTGAGGTTCAGATGTCCACGATTTNTAAGTGAGACGCGTCCGATTAATATAAGTGTTGTATTTGGAATCAAGACGTGAGGTTCAGATGTCCACGATTTATGATTGGTCTTTAACGGCATCTGAGAATGGTGGTGCTGATGCTTTAATTAATTGGTCAGAGGGACAGCACCCTAACACGGTTAATAATAGCGCTCGTTTTATGATGCAACGGGTGCGTGAATATTTATCGGATACGGGCGGCGTACTTGAAGGGATTGTGACGGTTGATAATAACCAAAAGACGAGCGTGATAAGGCTTCTAAGCCAATCGGCATTTTTAGAGTATAAGAATGGCATATCGGTTTGTTTTAAAGCGAAGGGCAAGAATGTTGGGGCGACAACAATTGCTTTAAATAATTTAGCCGGTAAGCCCGTTTATAAGGCGACAGAAACCGGTTTATTAGCCTTATCGGGAGGAGAGATACAAGATGGCTGTCTTTATACGCTTGTGTATGATGAAGATATAACCGGTTGGCAAGTTCTCAAC
>NZ_JBHINS010000058.1:0-1324 GCF_042195095.1 Bartonella sp. CL435QHHD | reverse complement strand
TTATCCGATACGAGTGGTGTGATTGAAAGCACTTTTACGGTTGATGCTGAACAGCAGACGACGTTGATAAGACTTCAAAGCAAATCGCAATTTTTAGAGTATAAGAATGGGATATCAGTTTGTTTTAAAGCGAAGGGCAAGAATGTTGGGGCGACAACAATTGCCTTGAATGATTTAGCCGCTAAACCTGTTTATAAGGCGACGGAATTAGGCATTCGTGCATTATCTGGAGGCGAGCTTCAAAGGGGATGTATTTATAGCTTGGTTTATAGGGATCATGCTTGGCATGTTTTAAATCCTACGCCTCTCTCTTTATCACAAGAACCGGTTATTCCCATTTATCCGACAGGGACGATAGGGATTTTTGGAATGCAAGTTTTGCCAGATGGCTGGTTACCCTGTGATGGGAAGGCTTATTTGCGCAGTGATTATCCTGCTCTTTATGAAGCGATAGGGATAAGGTGGGGAGGCGCTGATAGTTGGACGAAATTTAATGTTCCCGATTTGCGTGGTGTTTTTTTACGAGGTGTTGATGATGACCGCGAGATAGACCGCTTTCGTTATTTTGGCACTTTACAAAATGACGCTATGAGAAAGCATGATCATAGTGGTCAATCCTTTACGATTTTGAATGATGAAAATCAGGAAGAGAGTTGGTATGGTGATTTGACGATCATCTGGGGATATGTGTTGAATGAACAGCAAAGGTTGAAACTTGCCGAACGTTTGGGTGTAAGGGCAGAGGATATACGTGTGCACCATAAGCTCGCCTTTCCCCATTCCCACCTTCACATGCGTGATGTTGCATTGGCAAGTTCAGGTATAAGTGAGACGCGTCCGATTAATATAAGTGTTGTATTTGGAATCAAGACGTGAGGTTTAGATGTCCACGATTTATGATTGGTCTTTAACGGCATCTGAGAATGGTGGTGCTGATGCTTTAATTAATTGGTCAGAGGGACAGCACCCTAACACGGTTAATATTAGCGCTTGTTTTATGATGCAACGGGTGCGTGAATATTTATCGGATGCGGGCGGCGTACTTGAAGGGATTGTGACGGTTGATAATAACCAAAAGACGAGCGTGATAAGGCTTCTAAGCCAATCGGCATTTTTAGAATATAAGAATGGGATATCAGTTTGTTTTAAAGCGAAGGGCAAGAATGTTGGGGCGACAACAATTGCTTTAAATAATTTAGCTGGCAAACCCGTTTATAAGGCGACAGAAACCGGTTTATTAGCTTTATCGGGAGGAGAGATACAAGATGGCTGTCTTTATACGCTTGTGTATGATGAAGATATAACCGGTTGGCAAGTTCTCAAC
>NZ_JBHINS010000074.1:0-1470 GCF_042195095.1 Bartonella sp. CL435QHHD | reverse complement strand
TTAAGAAAGTAATACGTTATTAAAATCGGTTCCTTTTGGAGCTTGCATCATAAAGACCTCAAAGCCTTGTCTATAGGCACGTGCAGCGAGGGTAAAACCTGCTTTACGACCAGCCTCATCGCCATCCATTGCAATTGTCAGACGCCCTTTTGTAGGAGGTAAATTCACATGCATCATGCCATGGGTTGAAAGGGACGCCCATAAATTAACGGGCTCTGATAACAACCCAGACAGCAGAGACAGCCCCGTTTCAATGCCTTCACAAATAACCAGATGTTTGGGATTGTCTTGGCTTAAATGCACCCCACCACCCATTACAGATCCCAACATGGCTTTTGCTGGTTTTTGGTCTGTTTTGCAGCCATTGGCTTGTAAAAAGGTTCTATGAATGGCAAAGGAACCAGCCCCCTTAACAAGAGCAATCAACGCGGGCAATGTACCCCCAGAGGGGTGTAGACATTTGTCGTAAAAGCGTAAATCAGCAGGCAAATCACACATGATCCCCCGCATGCGTAAATAGGTTTCTGCTAAAGTATTTTTGATTGGTTGGCTTTGTTGCCAAATTACTTTTGCTCTCTCTGCTTTCCTTTTTGCTTGTTTGAGATCAGCACAAAACTGTTTTGAGAAAGAAAGCGTATGAGCATAAGCTTGTTTTCCAAGCAACCCAATTCTAATAAGCGCTTGTATGATCTCTCTAAAAGAGCAACCAGCATAACAATAGAGTAAAAGACGCCCATCATGTCCATTGGTAAGGGATAAGCTAAGCAGCCTATCATCATGAGCAGGGCAACGGGCTGTTCCATAACGCCCATGCCAAGTACCGCGCAAGGCACGTGTGATACCTTGCGCATTCTTAAAAGAACACATCATTTTTAATCCTATAACGTTGCGTCACAGGACGGATTGTGCTATCTCTAGGGTGATGAGTTTGAGAAAGCCTTGTCCGTTTTTACGTGACAAGGTTTTCTTTTTATGCCGCGTCGTTATAACGTTGCTGTTTTGCTTGCTCGATGACATTCAAAAGATCTGATTGTAACCAACGCGATAAAAAACCAAATTTTAAAGGTTTTGGGAGAGAGCCATTGGTTACATGACGGCGAAATNGATCTGATTGTAACCAACGCGATAAAAAACCAAATTTTAAAGGTTTTGGGAGAGAGCCATTGGTTACATGACGGCGAAATGTTGAGACACTCATATGAAGCAATTTTGCACTTTCACGGTCTGTCAAAAGAATATCATTTTCTGTCATTCTAAAATCCTTTCATTCTCAAAAAATAGAAACAAATCATAACCATTTATTAACCACATTTTAGTTCACTTTTGAAGGTATTTTATTTATAGAAAACAATATTTTATCATACAATTTTTGATGTGATAATTTATGACTCTTATTGAGAAAGAATGAGAGAGAAGAGAGCTAAAGTTATCCACAGATAATGGGGTTATTCACCCCATATCTTAAGATTG
>NZ_JBHINS010000059.1:0-43265 GCF_042195095.1 Bartonella sp. CL435QHHD | reverse complement strand
TGGAAGAGAAATGGAGAGTGTTGTTGAGTGCGTTGGTTGGAGAAGAGTGTGGGAGGAATGGAAGGTGATCTGAAACGAATGAGTGGTCAGTGGTGAAAACTTGCTAGACAAGTATTTGAATTATTTACAGAAAAGTGTTTACAAAGCGGTGTGGGGTGGTAAGCCTTTCCTTGGCTTCGTTCTGTAAAGATGTAAAAGCGTAAAAATGTGTTTGTGAGAAAGGAGTGGGGGGCTATGTGTTGTGTGTGTTTTTGTCATGGTGAGAAATGTGGCGAGATAAATGAGGGAAAGAGTCTGTGAATGGAAGTTGGGAGGAAGAGTGCTGTTAAGTTGTGAGTGTGTGACGGGAGAGCAAAACGGGAAGGGAGAATGGAGAGAGTGCGCATGGATAGGAGGAGAGTGTTGGTAAGGCGGTGGTGCAAAGAGATGCGTGAAGGAATGGTGATTTAAGGAGATAGAGCTTGATTTGTTGAGCCTGATGAAGTGCTGTCGTTTGAGGAGGGGAGTCTGAAGACTGTAAGGGGGGTACTAGGCAAAAAGCTGGGTTCTTTTACAGAACAGTGTTTACAAAGCGGTGTGGGGTGGTAAGCCTTTCGTTGGCTTCGTTCTGTAAAGATGTAAAAGCGTAAAAATGTGTTTGTGAGAAAGGTGGGGGGGCTATGTGTTGTGCGTGTTTTTGTCATGGTGGGCTTTTGTCTGACATCGATGGGAGCATTGGGGGTGAAGAGACTGTAATAGTGGGGCTAGGCCGGTTGGGGTTGGGCTGGTGGGGAGGCTGGGCTGGTGGGGAGGCTGGGCTGGTGGGGTTGGTGATGGTGGGGCGTATAGGGGAGTTGCGGTTTTTGTTTAAATTGATAGCGTATTTTTTTCTCCCTCTTGCTATGAGGTGTGTAAAAACCCATATTCTTTTTAGCACTACGGTTCTTCTTCATGCGGCATCATTTGCGGTGTTTTGTGGGGGGTGGGCTGTCCTTTGAAGATGTCTCTTTTGTGGAATGTTGGGGGAATTTAAAGTGCGGTGGTGGCTTGAGATTTAAGGAAAAAAAATGAATTTGGAAAAATATAGCGAACGCGTGCAGGGTTTTTTACAATCAGCACAAAGTGGTGCCCTTGCTTCTGATCATCAGCAGTTTTTGCCGGAGCATCTGTTGAAAGTGTTGTTAGACGATTCTCAAGGATTGGCAGCATCACTGATCCAAAAAGCGGGTGGTGATCTTACTCTTATTCGAAAGGCGCTTAATGAAGCACTTGATGCTTTGCCTAAAGTGCAAGGGGGGAATGGACAGCTCTATCTCTCTCAGCCGTTGGCAAAAGTCTTTAACATGGCGGAAGATTTGGCGAAAAAAGCCGGTGATCAATTTGTGACCGTTGAGCGTGTGTTGCAAGCGCTGATCATGGAAAAGACCGCAAAAACTGCTGATATTCTTACAAACGGAGGGTTGACAGCGCAGGCGCTTAATGAGGCTATTAATGATTTGCGGAAAGGAAAAACAGCAACAAGCCCCCATGCCGAAAGCCAATATGATGCTTTGCAAAAATATGCCCGTGATCTCACAAAAGATGCCCGTGAAGGAAAACTCGACCCTGTGATTGGGCGGGAAGAGGAAATCCGCCGCACTATTCAGGTGCTTTCACGGCGGACCAAAAATAATCCTGTGCTTATCGGTGAGCCTGGGGTGGGGAAAACAGCTATCGTGGAAGGGTTGGCATTGCGCATTGTTAATGGCGATGTGCCTGAAACTTTGCGGGATAAACAGCTTCATGCGTTGGATATGGGAGCGCTTATCGCTGGTGCAAAATATCGTGGGGAATTCGAAGAGCGTCTCAAAGCGGTGTTGGCAGAGGTGCAAGCTGAAAATGGGCAGATCATTTTGTTTATCGATGAATTGCATAATCTCGTTGGGGCTGGAAAATCTGACGGTCCTATGGATGCTTCTAACTTGTTAAAACCTGCTCTTGCACGCGGAGAACTCCATTGTGTGGGGGCTACTACGCTCGATGAATATCGAAAATATGTCGAAAAAGATGCTGCTCTTGCACGACGCTTTCAGCCTGTCTTTGTACCGGAACCCTCTTTAGAAGATACTATTTCTATCTTGCGCGGTATTAAGGAAAAATATGAACAACATCACAAAGTGCGCTTGGCTGATAGTGCTTTGATTGCGGCGGCGCGTTTGTCTAACCGCTATATTACGGATCGCTTCTTGCCGGATAAAGCTATTGACCTTATCGATGAAGCGGCGGCACGGTTGCGCATGCAGGTCGATTCAAAGCCGGAAGAACTCGATGCTGTTGATCGGCGTATTTTACAGTTGAAGATCGAACGGGAAGCTTTGAAAACAGATGTCGAGCCAACAGCAAAAGAACGTTTGGAAAATGTGCAGGAGGAACTCAAAACATTGGAACAACAGTCCGCTGAGATGACAAGTGCTTGGCAGGCTGAGAAACAAAAATTAGGGCATGCTGCTGATTTGAAAAAACAACTCGAAGAAGCTCGTAATGCTTTGGCTATTGCACAACGTGATGGACAATTCCAACGCGCTGGAGAGCTCGCTTATAGCGTTATCCCTGAACTCGAAAAACAATTGAGCATTGCGGAAAATGATGATCAACAAAATCATCTCGTTGAAGAGACGGTTACTGCTGAACATGTGGCGCGGATTGTTTCACGCTGGACCGGTATTCCTGTTGATCGAATGCTGGAGGCAGAACGGGAGGCGCTGTTGCGTATGGAAGATGAAATTAGCAAACGTGTGATTGGGCAGGGAGAGGCTGTTCAAGCTGTTTCTCGCGCTGTACGCCGTGCGCGCGCAGGGTTGCAAGATCCCAATCGCCCGCTTGGCTCTTTCATGTTTTTGGGTCCTACCGGTGTGGGAAAAACCGAATTAACCAAAGCACTTGCCGCTTTTCTTTTCCAAGACTCCAATGCCATGTTGCGCATCGATATGTCGGAATATATGGAAAAGCATGCTGGGGCGCGGCTGATTGGGGCGCCACCTGGATATGTTGGATATGAAGAGGGAGGCGTGCTGACGGAAGCTGTACGTAGAAGACCTTACCAGGTCATTCTATTCGACGAAATTGAAAAAGCACACCCTGATATTTTTAATCTCTTGTTGCAAGTGTTGGATGAGGGACGTTTGACCGATAGTCAAGGACGTACCGTCGATTTTCGCAATACCTTGCTGATTATGACTTCTAATCTTGGTGCTGAGTTTTTAACTGCTTTGCCTGAAGGGCAAACCGTTGAGCAGGCAAAAAATGATGTCATGAATGTCGTTAAAGCGGCTTTCCGTCCTGAGTTTTTAAACCGTATTGATGAGATTATTCTCTTTCAAAGGCTGCAACGTCACGATATGGAAGCGATCGTCGATATTCAGATAGAACATTTGCAAAATTTGCTCAATGAACGCAAAATAACTTTGCAAATCGAGCCAGAGGTGAGAAAATTTCTTGCCGATAAGGGCTATGATCCGCTCTATGGTGCGCGTCCGCTTAAACGGATTATCCAAAAAGAAATTCAAGATCCACTGGCGGAAAATATCTTATTTGGGAAAATTCACGATGAGACGACGGTGAAAATTACAAAACAAGGAGATCGGTTGGAATTTTTGCCTGAAGATTAGGTGTGGAAAAATTCACGCTATAAAGGGCGGTGATAATCCTATTATGCGATAATACCGCTCTTTGAGGTGTGCTGATTTAGAAAATTCACGATGAGACAGCGGTGTTTTATCGCAAAGCAAAGGGAATGGTCGGTGTTTTTGCATGTTAAATGAGCGTTCTCGAATATCGTAGGATTCTTTTACTTCTGTTTGTCGTGAAAGCTATTTTCTTACAATGTTATAAGTGAAGTCACAAGCGGGATTGCTTTATTGCTTTGTGCGTAAAAGCGTTAAAGACAAATGCCGTTTATTCGCCGTAAAACATTGCTCTTTGAGGGGGTGTGGGGGATTTTAGACGAAGATATTTTGATGATGGATTGGAGTTTTGCTGTTTAAGAAAAAGGTGGAGGATGCGTAAAATGCACTGCTCTCTCATTTTTTCGGTGATGTGCGTTTTTTTGCTTTAAAATTTTGCTAAAAGTTTTTTTTAACTGTTTGATTGATTGCACTCTTGTTAGTGGCTCGTAGATGAGGGAGCATGATTATCTGCACAATCAAGTTTGCTCCTTTGCAGTTTTTTAATCAAGATAAAGACTTAAAAAAAGCTCCCTAACCTGTTTTTGGTTAAAATTTTTGCTATTCCTATTACAAAGACAAGTTTAAGTGGAGGTGTATATTAAAAATATCATCTATATCTTACTTTATTTTACTTTACTTATTTACCAATAAACTATAATATGGTAAATATTAAGTAAAATAAACAGATAATGAACTTTTTTCAAGAACTTTAATAAGAACTGTATTGGAGTTTATTGATAAAAAGGATCATTTGAAATTTAAGCGGGGGTATAATCTCATGAAATTAGCCACAAACAAGGAATTAATTAACAGCTGGTTTGCAGAGGGCGTGAAGAGTTATAATCGGCATACTCCAGAAAGCTTAAAGGATTTCTATGAGGATAAGAAAGATTCGTTAATAAGTGATGCTGTGCTTCAACAGGAAATTTTGGACTCTTTAATACAGCGTATATCGTTAACACCGGATGATTCCAATCCATTAAAGATGTTTCTTGAACAAGGCATTTCTTTTAGGAAGGAGCAAGGGGCGAGAGTTTTTGATACTATTAGAGGTGAGCATTCGATATCTGTTAAAAGTGGAGAAAGCGTTGATCCATTTAAAGTGAATGATCCAGAAATTGAAGCATCATCTATACCGGACAAACGAGAAAATACCCATACATTTACGATGACGTGTGACCGAAGAGAGCGTGCTTTTAGAGACGAGTGTGGGCTGTACAATCTTTTAGAAGAGATCAGATCGTTTGTCCGAGAGCAGGATAATAGTGAGAGTTACAATTGGTTAGAAAAGCTTATTGATCGTGCATTAAACAGTGAAGTTGCACCGTTACAAGAAACACAAGAAATCTACATTCCAGACATTCGTGATCATCGTTTAGATGAAAAATCATATGAGCTCGCTATAAAAATCATTCGACAAGCAGTCGGATGTCTTGGGATTCGCTCACGTTTGTACAATGCTTGTTATTTTCAAAAAGCTTGTTCTTTGCGTGATCTTGTATTCATTTTTGTCAGCAATGCTCAATTTGACATAAATGATCAAGTTCTTAACGAAGTCATGAATATATCGACAGTTTGTGACGCTGAAAATAACCTTTTAACAGTGAAAGATTTTGGTGAGAAAAATAGCGATGTTATTGGTCTTGCTATGTCAAAAAAAACGATATCTATCCATGACTTAAAAAGAAAAGGGTATAGCGAGTGTGATCCAAGCAATTTGCGCACGAATATCTTGTTTCATATTTCGCAATCGTCATTATTTCGTCCGTTTAAAACAATGATTGTTTTTAAAGCAGGGACTGATGATCAGATTGAAAAAACAATAAAAAGGTACGAAGTCGCCAATGACATGAAGTTAAAAGAAGAAGCAGAGAAAGAAGCTTTAAAAAGAGTAAAAGTGCTATAAAAAGACTAATTGAGGCATTCAAAAGTCATTGGAAAATTATAAGTGACAACAAAAATGCAGCTGATTATTCTATCTGCCGTAAAATATTGCTCTTTGAGGGGGTGTGGGGAGCTGGTTTGAATTCGACTTAAGGGGGATATGAATGGAATAATGTTGATCGTTGCGCTTTTGCTTAATCAGAAATCAACCACAAGATTGCTTTTTGTTTTTTCGGCTGAAGTTCTCTAAAGTTTTTTAAAAGTGCCTGTTCTTTTTCGCTATAGGTTTCTTGATTGTGGTGTAAGAGAGTTTCTTTTGTTGAAAGATCTTCTTTTGTGGCAATGTCTGCATAAAAAAAGTTTACGGGAACCTCTAGTTTTTGGGCGATTTCCAGTAAACATTTGGCACTTACACGGTTTAAGCCTTTTTCGTATTTTTGGATTTGTTGGAAACTGACGCTTAAATGGCATCCTAATTCTTTTTGGGAAACTCCCATTGCAATGCGTCTGTGATGGATTCTTTTGCCTATCAGAATGTCGATAAAATGTGGATTTTTAGTTGGCACTTCAAGCCCCCCCTCCGGTTGCGAGCGCCCTCGCATTGGTATTCCGGGAGCCTGAAAGCACTGACCTCGAATCAGCATTTTGCTTTTAGTGCTCATCGCACCTGGACATAGCAAAATCTCCCGGAATCCCGGGACACCCACAAAAGTGGGTTCATTCTTATGTATCGAGGTTTCGGGCTTTCAGTTCCCTATTGATCGTCGCGTATACGACCAAACTCACCCTTTAAGTAATAAAGTAGTTTCAGAAAATTGGCAAGAGAAATGAAAATAATCTCAAAGACTATAAGATTGGGTACTTTTTAAAAAAGTGCGAAATATGGATTTTTGGTTGGCACTTCAAGCCCCCGCTGGGGGCGAGCGCCCTCGCATTGGTATTCCGGGAGTTAAAAACACTGACTTGACTCAGCTTTTTGCTTTTAGTGCCAAAGCACCTGGACATAGCAAAATCTCCCGGAATCCCGGGATACCCGCAAAGCGGGATAAATTTATGTGTCAAGTCTTCGGGTTTTTAATCCCTATTGATCGTTGCGTAGACGACCAAAATTACACTTTAAGTGATAAAGTAATTTCAGAAGATTGGCAAGAACAATCAAGAATTTTCTATTCTATTATGCTGTAAAACACTGCTCTTTTAGGGGGAGTGAAGAGCTAGAATATTTGAGGGCAGGGCTTGATTTGTTGAGCCTGATGAAGTGTTGTCGTTTGAGGGGGCGTGTCTGAAGACTGTAAGGGTACTAGGCAAAAAGCTGGGTTCGTTTATAGACTATTGTTTATAGAGCGGTGCGGGGTGGTGAACCTTTCGTTGGTTTCGTTCTGTAAAGATGTAAAAGCGTAAAAACGTATATCCGTAAAAGTGAAGTGGGGGATTTGTGGATTATATATTGTGCGTGTTTTGGGTCACTTTGGGCTTTGGGGGGCGTGGAATGTGGTGCGAGGATTGGGGGGAAGTGTCTTCGTGAATGGAGGGGGAAGCTGGGAGGAAGAGGGGTGTTCAGTTGTTAAGTGTGTGATGGGAGAGAAAAGGGGGAATGGAGGATGAAGAGAGTGCGCATGGATAGGGGGAGAGTGTGGGTAAGGCGTTGGTGCAAAGAGATGCGTGAAGGATGGCGAGGAGATAGGGCTTGATTTGTCAAGCCTGACGAAGTGCTGTCGTTTGAGGAGGGCGTCTGAAGACTGTAAGGGGGGTACTAGGCAAAAAGCTGGGTTCGTTTACAGACTGTTGTTTATAGAGCGGTGTGGGGTGGTGAACCTTTCGTTGGCTTTGTTCTTTAAAGATGTAAAAGCGTAAAAATGTGAATCTGTAAGAGTGAAGTGGGGGATTTGTGGATTATATATTGTGCGTGTTTTTGGTCACTTTGGGCTTTTGGGGGCGTGGAATGTGGTGCGAGGATTGGGGGGAAGTGTTTTCGTGAATGGAGGGGGAAGCTGGGAGGAAGAGGGGTGTTCAGTTGTTACGTGTGTGATGGGAGAGAAAAAGGGGGAATGGAGGATGAAGAGAGTGCGCAGGGATAAGAGGAGAGTGTGGGGAAGGCGGGTGTTGCAAAGAGAGGCGTGAAGGATGGCGAGGAGATAGGGCTTGATTTGTTGAGCCTGATGAAGTGCTGTCGTTTGAGGGGGGGTGTCTGAAGACTGTAAGGGTACTAGGCAAAAAGCTGGGTTCGTTTATAGACTATTGTTTATAGAGCGGTGTGGGGTGGTGAACCTTTCGTTGGCTTTGTTCTTTAAAGATGTAAAAGCGTAAAAATGTATATCCGTAAAAGTGAAGTGGGGGATTTGTGGATTTATATATTGTGCGTGTTTTTGGTCACTTTGGGCTTTTGGGGGCGTGGAATGTGGTGCGAGGATTGGGGGGAAGTGTTTTCGAGAATGGAGGGGGAAGCTGGGAGGAAGAGGGGTGTTCAGTTGTTAAGTGTGTGATGGGAGAGAAAAGGGGGGATGGAGGATGAAGAGAGTGCGCAAGGATAAGAGGAGAGTGTGGGTAAGGCGGGTGTTGCAAAGAGATGCGTGAAGGATGGCGAGGAGATAGGGCTTGATTTGTTGAGCCTGATGAAGTGCTGTCGTTTGAGGTGGGGTGTCTGAAGATTGTAAGGGTACTAGGCAAAAAGCTGGGTTCGTTTACAGACTGTTGTTTATAGAGCGGTGTGGGGTGGTGAACCTTTCGTTGGTTTCGTTCTGTAAAGATGTAAAAACGTAAAAACGTATATCCGTAAAAGTGAAGTGGGGGATTTGTGGATTATATATTGTGCGTGTTTTGGGTCACTTTGGGCTTTGGGGGGCGTGGAATGTGGTGCGAGGATTGGGGGGAAGTGTCTTCGTGAATGGAGGGGGACGTTTAGAGGAAGAGGGGTGTTCAGTTGTTAAGTGTGTGATGGGAGAGAAAAAGGGGGAATGGAGGATGAAGAGAGTGCGCATGGATAAGAGGAGAGTGTGGGTAAGGCGGGTGGTGCAAAGAGATGTGTGATGGATGGCGGCTTAAGAAGATAGGGTTTGATTTGTCGAGCCTGACGAAGTGCTGTCGTTTGAGGAGTGGGTGGGTGTAAGCTTTATTTTGTGGGGAAAGCTGCTTTTTGGCGTGGGATTGTAGATTAGTGCTGGTTGGGAATTTTCATTCTTTGAGACGTGGGCTGGAAGTCAGTGTACTAATATAGCAGATTTTGATCTCATAATTTTTACATTCTTTCTTTTTTTAAAGCAAATAAGCAAGAAAAATTAATATATTACTTGATATTGGTCTAAATGCTTATATCAAGAGGAGTATTTCTTTAAAAATTTTCACTTAACTTATTAAGCGATTTATTAGAATAAAAGACTCTTCTGAAGTTCATATCACCAATTGTATCGAAGGAAGTGTAACTTTAAGTGTAGAAAAGTTTAATATCGGATGGTTGATATGAATTTGTTTTTAAAAAAGAGTCCATTAGCTCTTTTTTGCTCTCTCTTTATTTCCAAAGTTGGTGATTATGCTTATGAAGTTGTTTTTATTTTACTGGTCTTAGAATTAACAGATAACACCTTTTTTACAGGTCTTGTGTATTTTTTTCGATTTATCCCTTTTCTCTTTTTTGGCCCTATAGGAGGTTGGTTAGCGGATAATTTTTCTTTGAAGAAAAATATGATCTTAAGTGAAGTTGTTAGATTATTAGCTTCATTGTTTGTTTTTATAACTTATATAACAGGTACGGCACATATCATTGTTCTTATTTTTGCAGCAATATGTACAACGATAGGAAGAAGTATTTTCCAACCAAGTTTTCAAGCTGCTATTCCCAGAATGTTTTCAATAAAAGATCTTACAAAGGCCAATAGCATTGCTCAAATTATCATGGAAACGGCAGCCGTCATTGGCCCTTTGGTTTGTTCCATACTGCTTTTTTTAGCAAATAAATCGGCAGTACTCATTTTTGATTTTTTTACCTATTTTATATCTATTATCATGTTATTTAATCTCATGAATTTAAATTCAAGCGAGAATAAATCATTCAATTTTATAAAAATTTATCGAGAAACAGCTTCATATCTTAAATATATTTCTACAGAAAATAATAATTTATTTATTACGCTCGTTAGCTCGTCGTTTGCTATTCTCTTTACGGGTGCAATTTTAAGATTTTTAATTCCAGCTTTTGTTCTTTTTGTGGGGGGAGAGGAAAGCTTTGTGAGTTATATTTTTTCTCTCATGGCTGTTGGAACTATTGTTGGTGGTTTGTTATATAGTAAAATTATATTAAATATTACTTCGTTGAAGCTCATGATATTTTGGCTTCTTTATGGGGTTATTCTGTTTGTTATGCCCTTAGCTGCAGAAATTTATTTAAAATTCCTTCTCGTGTTAGCATTTGTTTTAGGATTTATTGGTGCCTTTGTGGATATTGGTTTAGTCTCAGCTATTCAATTATATTCTCGTCGTGAAGATTTTGGTAAGAGTTTTGGAACCTTTTCAACTTTAGCAAACTCTGCGGAAGCAATGTCTGGCTTTATTGCTGGACTTTTGGCTCTCGTGGGATTGTTAAGCTCTTTTTTAGCGATGTCCGCATTAATTATTTCCACGGGAATTATTGGCGTTGTAAAAATTAAGAAAAATAAAGAGTTAACACCTCTTAACACGACAGTCGATGACGACCATTGATATATTTGATATCTCCATGCCGTTTCTTTTTTTTTAAAGACGGTTTTGCTCATTATCTTATTCATGAGGTAAAAACACAGCTCTTTGAAGGGGGTGATCTGAAACGAATGAGTGGTCAGTGGTGGAAACTTGCTAGGCAAGCATTTGAATTCTTTACAGACCGTTGTTTATAGAGTGGTGCGGGGTGGTGAACCTTTCCTTGGCTTTGTTCTGTAAATGTGGAGAAGCGTAAAAATGTGAATCTGTAAAAGTGAAGTGGAGGATTTATGGGTTCATATATTGTGCGTGTTTTTTGTCATGATATGGAGGGGTGAGAAGGATTGGGGGGAAGTGTCTTCGTGAATGGAGGGGAAATGAAGGGTGCTGTGCGTTGGTTTATGTAATGCAACACACCATGAAAGTAAGTATACATATACTATATGCTTTACATGTGTTTTTTCGCACTTTTAACATATATATTTTGTGTCTTAAACATAAGCTTTGAGTACTATGAGAGATGGTGGTCGTTTTTTAAACAAGCGAGAAAGTGATTAACTAATGCTTGATAGTAAAGCAGTATGTTGTTAAGGCTATTCTTTGAAAGGATGCTCTTATTTCTGGTGTAGGAGCTTCTCAGAAGAGAATACAATTAATAGGGGAGTTAAGATGTCAAAATATTTATTTCCGTTACCGCTTGTATTGGTGGCTGGTTGTGCATCTATCAATAATTATTCATCAAGTTATGTTAGTCCAAATATTACGCAAGATGATATAAAATTAATTGCTAACGATTTTGTTCGTAATCTTAAAAAACCTTTACCGCCCGCTACAACAACACTTATTGTGAAAAAAAATAAAACAGAAGACAACTTTACTCCTGTATTTATTAATCTCTTGCGACGGAATGGATATAACGTGATCTATACAGATCAACCAAACAAACAGCAAAATGGTGTAATTTTGACTTATCAAATAACGCCAATAAAGACAGGTATCTTGTCTATGGTTTCTTATGATGAGGTTGGAGTAACGCGTTATTATATTCGCACTTATAATAGATGAAACCCCTTTGCCGGTTTGTCTCAAAGAAGTAGATAATGAAGAAATGTGTTTCAGGGGAAGTGTTGGGATTGAATTAATCAATAAAAATTTGCAGATATGAAAATTGCATATTCAGATGATACTTATTCGTTGTCTCGGTTACAATTTCAGTGTTGTAACGAAGAAAGATGTCGTTTTATCTGTTTGCAATCTTTCATGTTCTGTCTCAGTTATATAGCGCTTTTATCGTTTCTGTCTTATAGAAAATTACTTTCTGTTCTACGGCTCTATATGCCAATCTAATAGTCAGATCTAAACAATCAAATTCATATGAACTCTTTACAGAAATCTGTTGTTTGAGATTGTTGGAAAGGTGTTTTGTTTTTATCAAATTGTCGCGTGGTGGTTTGGGGGGGGGGCCTTTGGCTGCGTTCTGTGAAGATGTAAAAGCGTAAAAATGTGAATCTGTAAGAGTGAAGTGAGGGATTTGTGCTTTGTGTGGGTTTTTATCATGGCATGGAATGTGGTCAGAGAACTAGGGGACGCGTTTGTGAATGGAGCGGGGAAAGCTGGGATGAAGAGGGGTGTTCAGTTGTGAGTGTGTGATGGGAGAGAAAAAGGGGGAATGGAGGATGAAGAGAGTGTGCGCATGGATAGGGGGAGAGTGTGGGTAAGGCGTTGGTGCAAAGAGATGCGTGAAGGATGGCGGTTTTTAAGGAGATAGGGCTTGATTTGTCAAGCCTGACGAAGTGCTGTCGTTTGAGGAGGGCGTCTGAAGACTGTAAGGGGGGTACTAGGCAAAAAGCTGGGTTCGTTTACAGACTATTGTTTATAGAGTGATGCGGGGTGGTGAACCTTTCCTTGGCTGCGTTCTGTGAAGATGTAAAAGCGTAAAAATGTGAATCTGTAAAATGATGCGGAGGATTTGTGCTTTGTGTATTGTGCATTTTTTTGTCATGGTATAATGATAAATCCATTGAGCACCCCTATCTTTACACTTATGAAGAAGCAAGCTGGGTATTATCATTATATTTGCTAGCCCCTAATGTTGTGACAGCTCTTGGAACGGTTCATAAGAGCCATTTTACTCCTTTCTTAATAGTTTTACACGGGCTCTCCTCGCTTTTAACGTGGAAGCGAATGATTTTGATTGATTCAACATGGGAGGGATTTGAAATGAGAGAATCTTACGATATTCGGAACTCTCAATCAATATAAATAATGCTAAATTATCCTTATAAATCAATATATTGTTATTGTATGGAGTGGTGAGAAGAATTGGGGGAAGTGTCTTCGTGAATGGAGGAGAAAGTTGGGATGAAGAGGGGTGTTGAAGTGCGTTTTCTGGAGAAGAGTGTGTGGGGAATGGCTGTGAACAGATTGCAGAGCTGATGTGTAAAGAGATGTGAAGAGAGAAAAATCGTGGTGGGCGTTTATATTCTATGCGGAACTTAACAATTATAGTTGCATCTATATTTGTATGGGGGATATCCGTGAAATGGGTGTGAGAAGCATTGAGAGGTGTTTTTTAGTAAGCGGGTGAATGAGCAATACAATGAAATCCTATTTAGAGGGGAAATCCTATTTAGAGGGGAAATCTTATTTAGAGGGGAAGCCTATTTAGAGGGGGAATTCTATTTAGAGGGAAGCCCATTTAGAGGGATACCTATTTAGGAAAAATCCTATTTTAGCTCTTGTTGTTTTAGACATTGTGTTTTGTATGAGGGGCATTTTGCAGGAAAGGTGTTTTGAGGGATGTGGCTCCCTTAAAGAAAAACACAAAAGTATCAAAAGAAAAATATAAAAACTTGACAAGGTAAATGTAAAAAGGTATCATAATGATACAATCGGAATTGTGCGTTTAAATCAGAAGAGATCTCTTGATAAAATTCTGTGAGAGGGGTGGGGATGTCTTTCCAAGATTTTGGTGTTTGTTATCCTATTTTGAAGTTTGATCCTATGATGTCGTAAACCGGTGCCGTAAACCGTTTTTTGAGATGTGGTGATATCAGGCGGGCAAGGCTTTAGGCAGAGGGGAATATTGGCAACGGATGTCGATTGATGCGCTTTTGCCTAATCAGAAATCAACCACAAGATTGCTTTTTGTTTTTTCGGCTGGAGCTCTCTAAAGTTTTTCAAAAGGGCGTGTTCTTTTTCGCTGTATGTGTCTTGATCGTGGTGTAAGGCATGTTCTTTTGCAGGAATATCTGTTGTTAAAAGATCCGCATAAAAAAAGTTCATCGGAACCTCTCGTTTTTTAGCAATTTCGAGCAAACACCCCGCGCTTACACGATTTAAACCTTTTTCGTATTTTTGGATTTGTTGAAAACTGACACCTAAATGGATTCCTAATTCCTTTTGAGAAAGTCCCATTGAAATGCGTCTGTGACGGATTCTTTTACCTATTGAAATGTCATTAAAATGTGAATTTTTAGTTTGCACTTCAAGCTCCCCTCCGGTTGCGAGCGCCCTCGCATGAGTATTCCGGGAGTTTGAAAGCACTGAGCTCAGCCAGCCTTTTGCTTTTAGTGCTCATGGCACTTGGACATAGCAAAAACTCCCGGAACTCCGGGATACCCACAACGTGGGGTAAATTAACGTTTGAGTTTTCGGGCTTCAACTCCCTATTGATCGCTGCGTAGACGATCAAGGCACCTTTTGAGTGATAAAGTAATTTCAAGGGATTGGCAAGAACAATTAAAAGATTTGGAAAATGAGAGCATTTTTTTGTATCTTAAAAATTATCTCATTATATTCTTATGCCTTATGCCTTATGCCTTATGCCTTATGCCTTATGCCTTATGCCTTATGCTGTAAAATATTGTCATTTGAGGTAGGGGGAGATGGGGCATTAGAGGCAAATATATGCCGTTGAGAGACCTTCAAGTACATCAATTTATACGGTGCTTTTTGTGAGAGTGTCTGGATATTGGAGGGTAGGGGTTATCTGTCCGTGTCTGGTGAAACAGCATTCTTTGAGGGGTGGTGAGAGGTGGTTGCCCAAATGCAATGTGCTCGATAAAAAGTGGGATTGTTAACAGACTCTTGTTTATTGAGTGGTGGGCTGGTTTGGAAATTTCGTTTGGCTGCTTTCTGTAAAGATGGAAAAGCGTAAAAACGTGAATCCGTAAAAATGAAGTGAAGAATTTATGTGTTGTATGCTTTTGTCTTGGCATGGAATGTGGGAAAGGACTGGGGAACAAGTCTGCAAATGAAGTGGAAAGCTAGGATGAAGCATGTGAAAATTGGCACTGTGGGAGAAGCTTTTTGGTGTGTGTGTGAAGCTTTGTCTTTTGGGTGGGGTATTTGCTTCGAAGCGGAATTGTTCGGTATTTGTGGGAGCTTTCGCTCTTTGTGTTGGAGAGGGACGGGTGTAAGAATATTCAGAAAAGCCTTGCTTGTTGAATCCGTTGTTTGAGGGGTATGGTATGCTGATCTGTCTGAGTGGTTGGTAGAAGGAAACTGCTACAAGATGTCGGATTCTTGACAGAGCAGTATAAGACACTGGGGGAACAGTTTCATTTGCTGCCTTTTGTAAAGATGGAAAAGCGTAAAAATGTGAATCCGTAAAAGTGAAGTGAAAGATTTATGCGTTGTATGTTTTTGTCTTGGCATGGAATGTGGTCGGAGAACTAGGGGACGCATTTGTGAATGGAGTGGGGAAAGCTGGGATGAAGAGGGGTATAAATCGCGTTGACTGGAGAAAGGTGTGTGAGGGAATATTTTAGGGCAGGGCTTATCTGTCTTGTCTGATAAAATTGCCTTCCTTGAAGTGTCGTGATCTGAAGCTTATATTTTAAAGATGTTGGATATATTGGGATGTTGATGGGTGTGCTTTTGTCTAATCAGAAATTAACCACAAGATTGCTTTTTGTTTTTTCGGCTGGAGCTCTCTAAAGTTTTTCAAAAGTGCGTATTCTTTTTCGCTGTATGTGTCTTGATCGTGGTGTAAGGCATGTTCTTTTGTGGGAATATCTGCTGTTAAAAGGTCCGCATAAAAAAAGTTCATAGGAACCTCTAGTTTTTTAGCAATTTCGAGCAAACACCCCGCGCTTACACGATTTAAACCTTTTTCATATTTCTGGATTTGTTGAAAACTGACACCTAAATAGCTTCCTAACTCCTTTTGAGAAAGTCCCATTGAAATACGTCTATAACGGATTCTTTTACCTATTGAAATGTCATTAAAATGTGAATTTTTAGTTTGCACTTCAAGCTCCCCTCCGGTTGCGAGCGCCCTCGCATGAGTATTCCGGGAGTTAAAAGTACTGAGTTCAGTCAGCCTTTTGCTTTTAGTGCTGACAAGCACCTGGACATAGCAAAAGCTCCCGGAATCCGGGAGATACCCACAAAGTGGTATCGATTTTTATGTACTGAACTTAGGGCTTTTAACCCCTCTTGGTTGTTGCGTAGACGACCAAAATTGCCTCATTAGTAAAGTAATTTCAGAAGATTGGCAAGAAAATTAAAATATTTTTTAGTCTGTTATACTGTAAAATAGGGATGTTTGGGGGCGGTAATCTGATGTTAGTAGGGTAAGTAATCTGATGTTAGTAGGGGAATTTATTGGGTAAGAGGTTGGATGATAGTTTAAAACCGGTGCGGGGTGGAAGCTTTATTCAGCAGAGGAAAATTTGCTTTTTGAAGCCGAATTGTAGATCAGAGCTTATCTGGCGTGTTTGATGAAACACCATGCTTTGAAGTGTGGGATAGCCATATGAAATAATCAGCAGGGAAATCTGATAGACGAGAAATCAGCTTGTTGACACACCCGTGTTTACAGAACGGTGCGGGGTAGTGATTTGAGCGTTTCATTTGGCTGCGTTCTGTAATGATGTAAAAGCGTAAAAATGTGAATCTGTAAAATTATGCGGAGGATTTGGGCTTTATGTGGGCTCTTATCTTTTTGGGTGTGTCCCATTTTTTAATTGTTGAATGCTTGGCAAATTTTGTTGCTGATTTTTATGTCATTTTTTGTGTTTGAGGTTTTGGTTTCTCTTTAGTTGGAAGGAACATGATGATGGTAGATGAACATTGTCTTCCCTTACGTCGAAGAGGGCGGAAAAAAGGGGCTTTAAATAAAACAACAAAGCGATTTAATGAAGCTCTTTTGACAGCGGCGGAGCAGGCTGGATATCACTATGGTGAAGATGGGCTGGTGTCTTATCTTCAGTATCATGCTCTCAATAATCCCGTACCGTTTTTTTCGCTGCTGGCAAAAGTGTTGCCTCTTCAGGGGGCTGGAGAAGGGCAGGTTAAAACAGTTTCGCGTATTGAGATTGTACCAGTGAATGCAAAAAATAGCGAACCGGAGAAGTGTGATACTTCGATAACTGAGGCTTGAAGAAGGCGCTGTGATGTTTGGGCATTTACTGGAGAGCAGAATATTTTGGTGGGAGATATTTGGGCTTTTCTCGTTATTGAAGGTGTGGAGATATCAAAAACAGTTTTGCGTATTGAGATTGTACCAGTGAATGCAAAAAATAGCGAACCGGAGAAGTGTGATACCTCGATAACTGAGGCTTGTGATATTGAAAAATGTTAGGCTGAGGTGGGTGATGTCTTGGAAGGGGGCTGCTTTGGTGATTGCCTATCTTGAGGGAATTGAAGTGGAGGCTATCGTGCTTGTGGGCGCTCGTGATACTGGAAGGGGCTTTGGTGAATGATGCCGTAAGGGCCCGTGTGCTGGAGGGGATTTGGTGCAGGGTATTTGTGTGGTGGATATGGAACAGTGTTTTGATAGGTGAGGGCATGAAACTTGAGAGAAGTGTTATGCTTGCGGGATACATGTGTTTTGGTGGGAGTATCTTGGGGGGATAGACAAGTGTGAGGATTGGTGATGCTTGAGAGGGCATGATATTGGAGGATATTGGGCTTTGGATATGCCCGAGAGCTATGTGCTGAGGCTATGATTTGGGTGGGGGATACCGTGCTTGTGGTTGGGGGATGACAGGCGCGGTGTTTGAGGGGCGGTGATGGGGGAAAATAGGGACCCCTTGGAGATAATGATCTTTGGGGGGATAGGGACTTTGGGGCGCATAGGTGTGGTCAAGGGGATCTCATGCAAAAAAGTGAAATTTATTGAATATTAGGATGAAGGAAGGTAAAGCGCTGCTTTTGAGAAGGGCGTTTTTCGTTCAATTGCTCTTTTCGCTCAATTACTCTTTTCCTTCAATTGCTCTGGGATAATTAAACTTGGGATAAGCAAAAGAGTGAAGCGCAATTATTGCTAAAATATGAAAATTTATAATGACAACTGTTCAGAAAATTTCTCAAAAAATTGAGCAGAATACGGCTCAAGTGGCTCTTATTCCAAAGCTTATTCCTGTCTTTACTGGAAATGCCGATGTGCGAGCCGCTTGGGGAGGACGGGGCTCTGGAAAAACACGTTCTTTTGCTTTGATGTCGGCTGTTGTGGGATATCGCCATGGAATGGCTGGAGAACGCGGGATTATTCTTTGTGCACGGCAATTTCAAAATTCTCTTAATGAAAGTTCTTTGGAAGAAATTAAACGCGCTATCGAAGCTTATCCTTTTTTACAAGACTATTATGAAATCGGTGATAAATATATTAAGTCAAAAGATGGACGGATTGTCTATGTGTTTGCTGGGCTTGATCGCAATATCGCAAGTATTAAATCAATGGGGCGCGTTTTCCTTTGTTGGGTCGATGAAGCAGAGCCCGTGACTGAGACTGCTTGGCAAACACTTATTCCAACTTTGCGCGAAGAAGGAAAAGATTGGAATGCAGAATTATGGGTCACATGGAACCCGTGCCATGAAAATGCAGCCGTGGAAAAACGTTTCCGAAATGTCGATAATCCTCATATCAAAGGGGTGGAAATCAATTGGCGTGATAATCCGCAATTTCCTGAAAAACTCAATCGTGATCGAATGGACGATTTGCAGCAAAGACCAGAGCAGTATAACCATATTTGGGAAGGCGAATATCTCCAAGCTGTCCAAGGGGCTTATTATCAGAAATGTCTTCTCGAAGCCGAAATGGAAGGGCGGATTACCACTGTTCCACGTGATCCTTTGATGCAGGTGAGAATCTTTTGGGATATCGGGGGAACAGGCGCAAAGGCTGATGCTACCGCATTGTGGGTCGCGCAGTTTGTTGGACGGGAAATCCGAGTGCTCGATTATTATGAAGCCCAAGGTCAACCTCTCTCAGAACATGTGGGGTGGGTCTTTCAAAGGGGATATGAAAAGGCTCTTATGGTTTTGCCTCATGATGGCGCAACAAAAGATCGTGTCTATAATGTGAGTTTTGAAAGTGCCCTTCAACAAGCCGGTTTTCAAACCAAAATAATTCCTAACCAAGGAACAGGCGCTGTGAAAATGCGTATCGAAGCCGTAAGGCGGTTGTTTCCTGCACTATGGTTTAATCGTGAAACGACATGTGCGGGCAGAAAAGCGCTTGCTTGGTATCATGAAAAGCGCGACGAACAGCGCAATATCGGACTAGGCGCTGAACATGATTGGGCAAGCCATGGGGCCGATGCCTTTGGACTGATGTGTGTGGCTTATGAACAGCCAAATGCTAGAGCGCGAAAAAAACCTTATCGCTCGTTTCACCATTCTCAAACTTCATGGATGGCTTTTTAATGAATAGTTCTACAGATTCTTCTTTTAATCAAATCGAAACGCTTGAAAATCAAGCTCTCTTTAAAAAACTCGTGGGTTGGTATCAGGATGATATTGATCATGTCGAAAAATGGCGAAAAAATGCCCAAGAAGATTACGATTTTTATAATGGACGGCAATGGAATGAGCAAGACTTGGCTGTCTTGCACGAACAAAACAGACCGGTTATGACTTTTAACCGTATTGCGCCTTTAATTAATGCCGTGATTGGGGCTGAGCGCAATAATAAAAGGCAAGTGCAATTTATTCCACGACAAGAAGGAGCTGCCTTTGCAAACCAGATTTTGACAGGGGCGGCTGAGTGGTTTCGTGATGAAGCTGATGGGGAATACGAAGATTCCGATGCCTTCCAAGATGCTATTATTTGCGGAATGGGCTGGACAGATACACGCCTTGATTATGAACAAGATCCGCAAGGAAAACCAATCATTGCACGTTTAGACCCGATGAAAATGGTGTGGGATGCAAGTGCTGTCAAGTCTAATCTCATTGATGCACAACGCTTATGGTATATTGATGAAAAACCCCTTGCTGTGGCGCAGGAAATGTTTCCCCATGTTCATTGGAGTGACCTTAATGCTGATTGGGTTAAACATCAGAGTTTTTTACATTCAACCAGCGATGGGATGACACAAAGTTATCAGTCCGAGAGGGGGTATCAAGGAGAAGAGGGGAGTGGTTATCAACGTCCTAAAATGGTGACATTGGTAGAATGTCGCTGGTTTGAACGCGAGGTGGTTTATAAAGTTCTTGAGCCTCTAAGTGGAAAGTTTGTCGATTATTCAGAGCAGGATTTCCAAAATTTAAGCAAAACCTTTCCTCATGTTCAAGCAACAAGGTTGAACAGAAAAATTGTCAAACGGGCATTTTTAGGTAGAAAGCTGCTTGAAGCGCCTGATAAGCCTTTGGTTCCACCCAATCAATTGGGATGGGAGTGTATTACCGGTACTTTTGATAAGTTAAGCCGGCAATTTTATGGAATTGTGCGCCCTACAAAAGATCCGCAACGGTGGGCAAACAAATATTTTAGTCAAGTGATGCATTTGCTCAATAGCCAATCAAAAGGCGGAATTATGGCAGAGCGCGATGCTTTTGATGATGATCGACAAGCCCTCGAGAGTTGGGCTAGAGCCGATAGTATTACTTGGTTGAAAAGTGGGGCGGTGTCTGGGGGAAGAATCCAGCCTAAACCCATGGCACAATTTCCGCAAGGGTTTTTCCAATTGTTTAATGAAGCAAAGAGCGCTCTCGAACAGGTGACGGGGTTGTCTTCTGAATTTATTGGGACGCGAGCTGTCAATCAGCCTGGCATTCTTGAGCAACAACGGCGACAATCGTCACTTAATCTTTTGGCTTCCTTTTTTGATGGGTTGCGTCGATATCGGCAACGACAGGGAAAAATTATTCTCTATCTTATTCAAAATTATCTGTCCGATGGGCGGTTGGTGCGTATTGCTGGTGATGAAAATGCCCAGTATGTGCCGCTGACACGCGAAATGGTGACAAGCTTGGAATATGATATTGTCGTGGATGATGCACCAACAAGTCTTAATGAAAAAGAGCGTACTTTTGCACTGATCATGCAATTGCTGCCTTTGATGCAAAATTTTACAACGCCTGAGATTATGCTCGATCTCTTACGCTATTCGCCTTTACCGGCTTCACTTATTCATAAAATTGCGATAAAGGCGCAAAACTCTTTTCAAGAAGAGCAAAATGCCTCAGCGCAGATGGGGGATAATGTGGGGACAGAGCAGATAATGCAGATGTTGCAGACACTAAAGGCTCAACAATAGGGTGCTTTGTCATGCGTGACTTCTGATAAACGCCATATATCATAAATTGCTTATCGATTTTCGTAGTGCATGGGCTCCCTTTTCTTAAAAGACCTGTTTTATAGGGCAGTGTTGTTGGGGGAACGCAAGGTAGAGAGGGAGTCTTGCCCGTCATGTGGGGTGAATATGGTGGGGGATGGTGGGCGCAGAATGGGCTTATCGATTTTTGTAGTGCATGGGCTCCCTTTTCTTAAAAGACCTGTTTTGTAGGGCAGGACTGTTGGGAAAAGCAGGGTGGAGAGGGAGTTTTGCTGTCATGTGGGGTGAACATGGTGGGGAATGGTGGGCGCAGAATGGGCTTATCGATTTTCGTAGTGCATGGGCTCCCTTTTCTTAAAAGAACTGTTTTGTAGGGCAGGACTGTTGGGAAAAGTAGGGTGGAGAGGGAGGCTTGCCGTCATGTGGGGTGAACATGGTGGGGAATGCTGGTGCTAAATGATGAGAGAGCATTGAGGGGATAAGTGCTTATGGGGCTGTTTTATCTGAAAAATTTTATTTTATTGTTAAAAAAAAGAGAAGGCTAATGTCATGGATCAAGAACACTTAACGCCGGCAGAACAAAACCAATTGAAACAAGATTTTCTGGTCTCAACACAAGAGGGAGAAAATGGTGAAATTGGAAGAGAAGAAAAAACTCTTGAAGATAATTTTCAAGGGCAAATGCTTCAACAACAGGACTCTTCGCAAAAAGCTGGAAAAGAGGTTCAAGGGGGCGAAGATGCTGCGCCAGATCCGCAAAAAGACTTTATGGGCTATATGCAATGGTTGGGAAAAACACTCCAAAAACAAGGGCTTGTACATGAAAAACAACAACCTTCTCTGGCTCGCGAAGCAGAACAGTTGCATGCGTTTTTTCAGCAGTCTGTTGCCAGTGTTAAACAAAAGCATCATGATTTTGATCAAGCAGCTGATTTTATTTATGAAACACGGGCTAAACAATTGGCAGCTTGTGCTTCGCTCTATCCTGAGATGGCAGATCCCAAAAATATTGATGCGTTGATTGGTGATGAATTGAAGCAGATCTTGCGCGATTGTGCGCAAAAAAATCAAAATCCGGCTGAAGTGATTTACTCTATTGCACAAAAAATTGGCTACACAAATGTTCCCAATAACATGGGTGAAAATTTACAGGAAAGACACAATTCTGCACGTACTCTTGCTGCTTATAACGGCTTGACGCCAAATGGGCCGATTTCTTTGGATATGCTTGATAAAATGTCAGAAGCAGAGTTTAGCGCTTGGGTTTCTGATCCTAAAAATAAAGCCGCTTTTAATCGTTTAATGGGGGGAAGAGAATTTTAAAAACAAGAATGTGGCAGGTGTTTTTTTCGGGAACGTTAAGAGGCTTTTGGCGCAGAAGAATGCGGGGGAGTGTTTTTTGCGGGAACGTTAAGAGGCTTTTGGCGCAGAAGAATGCGGGGGAGTGTTTTTTGCGGGAATGTTAAGAGGCTTTTAGCGCAGGAGAATGCGGGGGAGTGTTTTTTGCGGGAACGTTAAGAGGCTTTTGGCGCAGGAGAATGCGGGGGAGTGTTTTTTGCGGGAATGTTAAGAGGCTTTTGGCGCAGGAGAATGCGGGGGAGTGTTTTTTGCGGGAACGTTAAGAGGCTTTTGGCGCAGGAGAATGCGGGGGAGTGTTTTTTGCGGGAATGTTAAGAGGCTTTTGGCGCAGGAGAATGCGGGGGAGTGTTTTTTGCGGGAACGTTAAGAGGCTTTTGGCGCAGGAGAATGCGGGGGAGTGTTTTTTGCGGGAATGTTAAGAGGCTTTTGGCGCAGGAGAATGCGGGGGAGTGTTTTTTGCGGGAACGTTAAGAGGCTTTTGGCGCAGGAGAATGCGGGGGAGTGTTTTTTGCGGGAATGTTAAGAGGCTTTTGGCGCAGGAGAATGCGGGGGAGTGTTTTTTGCGGGAACGTTAAGAGGCTTTTGGCGCAGGAGAATGCGGGGGAGTGTTTTTTGCGGGAATGTTAAGAGGCTTTTGGCGCAGGAGAATGCGGGGGAGTGTTTTTTGCGGGAACGTTAAGAGGCTTTTGGCGCAGGAGAATGCGGGGGAGTGTTTTTTGCGGGAATGTTAAGAGGCTTTTGGCGCAGGAGAATGCGGGGGAGTGTTTTTTGCGGGAACGTTAAGAGGCTTTTGGCGCAGGAGAATGCGGGGGAGTGTTTTTTGCGGGAATGTTAAGAGGCTTTTGGCGCAGGAGAATGCGGGGGAGTGTTTTTTGCGGGAACGTTAAGAGGCTTTTGGCGCAGGAGAATGCGGGGGGATTTCTCACAGCACGGATGTGGTGAGGAGAGCTCTTATAAGGGGGAGGCAGACGCTAACAGAAATTAGATAAAACTCACAAACAACCTATTCACCATTTGAAATGAAATGTGGTGTTTTAACAACCGGCGCTTTGCCGGGTTTTTTATGTCAATAAAACTTTTAGAGGACAAAATGACTGTAACTTATATCGGACTTAATGACCCAATGGCAGTGCGCACATGGTCTAAATTACTAAACCAAGAAGTCTCAAAAGCACTTCCAATTGCACCGTTGATTGGAAATGATTCAAACAGTATCGTACAATTAAAAGATGAAACCACAAAAGCAAGTGGGGATGCTATTAGCTTTAATTTGCGTGTGCAGTTGCTAGGCGATGGGGTGAGCGAAGGGCAGACATTGGAAGGCAATGAAGAAGCTTTACAGTTTCTCAATGATCGCTTGGCAATTAATGAACTCGTTCATGCCGTGCGTGTCAAAAATGAGGGAACGATTGATCAACAACGAATTCTCCATGATTTGCGCACCGAGGCAAAAAATGGTTTGGTTGATTGGTATGCAGATCGTCTGAGTATGATGTTCTTCATTCAAGTGTGTGGTTATACCGCAAAAACAATTAACTTTGAAGGACGCACGATTACCCTTAAACCTGTTCATTATGGGTTTAATGCGCCAACGGCACCAACCAATAAACGCGTGGTACGTCCTAACGATAAAGCAAAAGATGAAGACTTAAAAGAAGACGATGTTTTTGATCTCAGCTTGATTGATAAAGCGGTTGAACGGGCTAAATTGGCAAATCCTAAAATTAGACCCGTGCGGATCGATGGGGAAAATGTTTATGTGCTTTATCTTCATCCAACCCAAGTGACACAATTGCGAACCAATACTGATGCGGGGCAATGGCTCGATATTACTAAGGCAATCTATAGTGGAAGTCGTATCAAAAATCCGCTCTATGATGGGTCTTTGGGCATGTATAATGGTGTGGTTTTGCGCGAAGCTGAACATATTACTGAAGGGGTCGAAGCTGGAACCGCTAATAAAGCTGTGCCAAATGTGCGGCGGGCTGTTCTGCTTGGTGCGCAGAGTGCTGTGATTGCTTTTGGTAAAGATCGAGGGGCGACACGCTATAAATTGGTGGAAGAACTCTTCGACTATGAAAGAGAATTCGGGGTTGCGGCAAAAACCATTATTGGTATGAAAAAAACTTGCTTTACCTTGCCAGGGAGTACGCAAGGGGCTCAGGATTTTGGCACTATTGTCATCCCAACTTATGGAGCACCCGCTTAAAGCGAATGTTTGCTCTCTTCCCCCAACAAGAGGGATCTGTTGGGGGAAAAATTTAAAATGCTTCCAGAAACAAGGACAGGCTTATGACCACTTTATCCACTGATCCCCAAAATCTAAACCTTACACATTCAGACCATTCTAAAACTTTTGCTTATATGGTCGCGCTTATTCAAGATGAAATTGATGATACAACAGCGGAATATTCCCTGCAAATTCAAGATTCAATTTTTACGGCTTTGCGTTTGTGTGAACGCGAACCCTTTTTCTTTAATGAAAAAAGAGAAAGGACGTTTAAAACACAGAGTGGTAAAACATGGTATGGGCAAGAAGAGGGGGTTTTTATTGAAGCAGAAAAGAGTTTGGAGGGCGTCTTTTTAGTAACAAAGAATGCAACACCAACAAAGTTGTTCTTTAAGCCCTTGGAAGTGTTGCATCAACAATATGGTATGCATCCTGCGCTAGGAACGCCATTCTTTTATACGTACCTTGATCAAAAAATAGGACTCTTTCCAACACCAGAACATGTGGAAACTGTACAGCTTTCTTATGCTCCTGTTCATTTTGCTGATGAACAGCTGAAAGAGGATGATAACCCTTGGTTGATTTATGCTTTTGATCTTATTAAAGCACGGGCAAAATATGAACTTTATAAAAATATCCTTAAAGATCCTGAATATGCCGCCGTTTCTTTCAGAGATTTTCAAGAACAGCTTCAAGCTTTGCGCATTGAAACATCGCGCCGAAAAGGTTCTTCAAAGATTCGCCCAATGCGTTTTTAAAAAGTTCATTTCAAATCGTTTATGGCTGGCGTTGAAGGTTGGTTTGGCACTGATGGCTGGTTTGTCACTTATGGCTGGATTTGCGCGTTGGGTGTTGATGGTGAAGGGCTGGTGGATGGCGTTGGGGTGGCCATTATTTATGGTATCGTTTTTTTTTGGTGCGTTAAACAACTTGAGGTTGTTTATTTTGTTGAATTTTATGCCTTTAGAGTTTTTAGGGCTTTTGTGGTTTTTTATCCATAAGCCTTGGTATTTTGAATGGCACTGAGCTTTTCAAAGATTTTATGGGGGGGCTCTTGATGGCTCTTTCCCCCGTCATTGTGGGGGGGGTGATTTGCCGGGCAGTTGATTTTGGTTTGGCGCTGGTGGATGGTGTTGGGGTGGCCATTATTTATGGTATCGTTTTTTTTTGGTGCGTTAAACAACTTGAGGTTGTTTATTTTGTTGAATTTTATGCCTTTAGAGTTTTAAGAGCTTTTGTGGTTTTTTATCCATAAGCCTTGGTATTTTGAATGGCACTGAGCTTTTCAAAGATTTTATGGGGGGGGGCTCTTGATGGCTCTTTCCCCCGTCATTGTGGGGGTTGATGTGATTGCGGGCAGTTGATTTTGGTTTGGCGCTGGTGGATGGCGTTGGGGTGGCCATTATTTATGGTATCGTTTTTTTTGGTGCTTTAAACAATCTAAGGTTGTTTATTTTGTTGAATTTTATGCCTTTAGAGTTTTAAGGGCTTTTGTGGTTTTTTATCAATAAGCCTTGGTGTTTTGAATGGCACTGGGCTCTTCAAAGATTTTATGGGGGTCTTGATGGCTTTTTTCCCAATCGCTGATTATCGACCCGATGTGGCGGATATCAATGGAATTTTTACCGATGAACTTGTTAATGTGCTCCCAGCGGATGGCTCCTATATCCCTATGCCAAGTTTTGAACCTTTATCAGAGCCTTGTCCGGAGCCAATCTTAGGCACTCTTGCGGTTAAAACAAAAAATGGGGTTTCTATTATTGTCGGGACAAGAGATAAAATCTACTTACTTGATAATACAACAATGAACTGGAAAGATATTAGCCAAAAAGGAAAATCTTATCTGGCTAATGTTGATGCTCCGTGGTCTTTTGCTTTGTTTGGTGATTTTATCATTGCTGTGAATGCCAATGATAAACCACAAGTGATTGATATTAATCATGATAAAACATTTAGAAATTTAGGAGGAAATCCACCACAGGCAGGGATTGTTCGAATCTGGGGAGATTTCGTTTGTTTGATGAAATTAACTGAGTATCCAAGACGGGTTCATTGGTCTGGATTAAATGATGCTGAATTTTGGACCGTGGGAAAAAAAAGTTGTGATTATCAAGATTTTCCTGATGGCGGATTCGTCCAAGGGGCAACGGAGACAACAAATCCAATTATCTTTATGCGTTCTGCAATCTATGCTGGTTCTTTTATCCCTGGCTCTAAGATTATTTTTAGTTTCCAAAAAATCCACGATAAACGAGGCGCAAAAAATGCTGAATCAATTGTTTGTAGAGGCGATTTAGCATTCTTTGCCGATGAGGGCGGGTTTTATCAAATAACAAATGAGGGACAGATTATACCCATTGGGTTCGAAAAAGTCGATCGAACGATGACCGCAAAATCAAGGCAGGATAATCTGTACACTCTGTCTGCTGCTATCGATGGGGTGTATAATCGTGTTTATTGGATGGTTGATTCTGATGAGAACCTTCATAAACGTATCTTGCTCATTTATGATTGGGGATTGCAAAAATGGACAAAAGCTCTCGTCGATATCAAAATGATATTGCCTATTTTCTTAGCAGGAACAACCCTAGAAGGTCTTGATTTTGTGACTAAGAATATTGACGATTTGTCCTTTTCTCTCGATAGTAAAGCTTGGAAAAATGAATCGCCTATTCTGGGGGCATTTGATCAACAGGGGAGACTGGGTTCGTTTTCTGGGGGTCCTATGGCTTGTGTCGTGACATCACAAGAAATGGGGCAGACAAATGGCATGATAACACGGGTGAAAAATATTATGCCTCAAGTCAATAGTGGAAAGTTTTATTTGTCTGTGGGAATGCGCTTTCGACAATCTCTTGAAGAGGAAACTGTTTGGTTGCCAGAAAAACAGCCCTCTTATAATACTGGACAAATTCACTGTCGTGCAAGGGCACGGTTTTATCGCTTTAAATTGCGTATTCCTGAAGGGGTGAATTGGACTCATGTCACTGGATTTGATGTGGAATTGACGCGGGCCGGCATGCGATAGGCATGCCCTTTTGTAATATCATGCGATAGGCTCAAGCCTCTATTATTAAAGAACAAATGCCCCATAGGCTTCCCAAACCTTTATAAACAAAGGCACAATGCGATAAGCTGTGTCTTTATAATATGAAGAACAAGGTGGTGCGTTATGTTTCATGCTTTTCTGCGATAAAGGAAAATAGGCTGCACCATGGTTTATTTTTATAAAGAAAAAAGTTCCCTCTTTGTTGTGACAAAGGGATGATGGGGCTTTTTTCTTTTATTGTGCGGGGGGCATGGAATGCGTGAAATGCGTAGACGGAATGTTATTTGAGGGGAGATGAGTGACAAAGCTAAAAGAGCTAAAATTATGATACAAGAGAGTCAAGATTTATATTCTGCTCATCTGACAGAGCAGTGGCCATGGGAAAAAATAGCTCCCTATCAAGAGGCTCTCAATGCTGCATTGAAAAAATATGTTCAGCGCTTTCCGGATGATGTTTGTCTGGAAAAAATTGCTGAAGAAATCGCTACAGGACAAGCACAATTGTGGCTGGTCTTAAAAAATAAAATCCAATTTAGTGCTTTTGCAATTACCAAAGTTGAAATAACCCATACGGGAAAAAAATGCGTCGTTCTCTCTGATCTTGCTGGAGAGGGAGGGCTGAAATTGGTCAAATTGATTGATGAAGTCGAAAAATGGGCGCGAACAATTAATGCTGAAGAAATGCACATGTTTGGAAGAACTGGATGGGCGAAAAAGCTCGCTCATCACGGATATTCTCGTAATCTTATTCAATATAGAAAGGTTCTGAACCCATGAGTAGAAAAACCACACCTCAAGTGCAGACAACAACACAAACAAATGCTCCACCTGCTTGGGCGGCTGATATTCTTAAACAAGCCAGTGCTGATGCACTTGGACTTTATAATAAAGGAATTGGCGGAAACGTTTATCAGGGAGACAGAGTCGCTGGTCTTAGCAATATGACAAAAAATGCGCTGACCGGTTTACAACAAGCAGCAGGGCTCTATAACAATCCAACGGTAACGCAATGGTTGAATGCACCAACCAACAGCGCTACAAATCTTTCCGGTATGGCTAAGGGAAGCTGGATTGGAAGCAATAGTAAATTTAATACTGCATTGCAAAATGCTCTGAATAAAACGTCCGATGCAATTAATCAATCGATGTCGGGAGCAGGACGTTATGGCTCTGGGGCTCATACTGGTGTGCTGGCCGATGAGTTAGGCGCCTTGGCAACAAATGCTGCAGCACAGCAATATAATCAAGATATTAACAATATGATGAATGCAAACCAGATGATTGATCGCTCTCAGAATGATCAAGTTAATGCGGCAAATAGCTATTATCAAGGACAGAGTAACGTGCAAAGCAATGCTTTGAAAGGGGGCATGATTCAAGATATAAACCGCCAAAATGTCTTAGATGCTGAACGCCAAAAATGGTCAGAAAAAGATAATCAAGATTGGAACCGATTGCAAAGCTTGTTACAGGTAGGGACACAGGCTGCTGGAAATTACGGAACGACTTCAGGAAAATCCACGACAATGCCTTCTGTGACAAAAGATCCATTGCGTGATGCGCAGCAAGTACTTGGATTGGTCGGAGGAATTTTAGGGCTTTGTGATGTGAGAGCAAAAGAAAATATTATCCCGGTGGGGCAGAAAAAGGGATATCCACTTTATACCTTTAATTATAAGGGAAATCCACAACGTTATCAGGGCGTTATGGCGCAAGACGTGTTGCGTGTGAACCCTGAAGCTGTTTATGTCAATGCGAAAACAAAATTATTGCATGTTGATTATGACAAAATAGGCCTGAAAATGGAGAAAATGCCGGCATCTAAAAATAAAATTGCGGCTTTCTTTTCTTCATTTTTTGCTCGTTTTCCCTTTTTGAATAAAGAGTATCTTCTATGAGTTCGATTTATGATTGGTCAATTGTTGCATCAGAAAATGCTTATGTCGACGAGAATATAAACTGGGCAGAAGGGCAACCGCCAAGCACAGTCAATGATAGTGCTCGCGCTATGATGCAACGCATCAAAGAATATTTGTTGGATAATGGGGGCGTGATTGAAACACAGTTTACTGTCGATGTGAAGAACGAGAGGACATCACTTCGTTTGGCAACAAAGTCTTTTTTTGAGACTTATATGGATGGCATTGTTGTGCGCTTTAAAGCACAAGGCGTCAACAGAGGAATAACAAATATTTCTTTAAATCAATTGCCGCCAAGACCAACTTATATGGCAACGCCAGAGGGTATTATGCCTTTAAAGGGCGGGGAAATTCAAAAAGGGGGGCTTTATGAGATCGTCTATACGCGTGATATTGCCGGAAAAAATGCTGATGGCTGGTTTTTAACCAATCCTACTATAAAACTTCCTGAAATTCCGCCCTTTCCTCCTTTACCGGAAACGTTTTCTTCTGGATTTATCGGGACTTTTGCTACAGAAAAAATACCCTCTGGATGGTTACTGTGTGATGGTAAAGAATATTCGCGAAGGAACTATGCCAATCTCTTTGCTGTTCTGGGAGAAACATGGGGAAAAGGAGACGGGAGAACAACATTCAATGTTCCCGATTTGCGTGGAATGTTTTTACGGGGGCTCGATAGTGGAAAAGAAATTGATAGAGGACGTCGCTTGGGAAGCCGACAAGAAGAGTCTTTTCAATCCCATACCCATGAGGGAAAAACAGATTCAACAGGTAACCACCAGCATAGTTATCCAATGTTTGACAAGCTAGTTTGGGATATGAATCACGGTGAATATTATAAAAATCTGGCTCAAGTTTACAATAAAGATCGGTTAACGAAGGCTGCGGGAGAGCATGAACATAAGGTCTTGTTGCAAAAAACAGGGGGGGATGAAACACGCCCCGTCAATATGGCGGTGGTTTATGCCGTCAAAGCCTGAGAATGAAAGCTGTGTGAGAGAAAGATAAAAATGCTAAAATGTTTGTTATGAAAAAAAGTCTTATTGAATATATTGTGTAGAAAGTTTTGAGGCGCTTTAGAAAAAAACTCAATTCTCTTTATTATTTTATTTTTTGTGCTGCCTTTGTTGGATGTGTAACGGTCAGTTTGCCTATTGTTCTTTAGAGGATCAAGACAGTGATTATTGAAGGTAGAGGGAGAACAAAAAAACCTTCTTTATTCATGGCGTTTTTTACTGAGGAATAAAGATTTTATCCCAAATGCCTCTCTCTTGTGGTGTCGTGATCCATTATTTCAAGTGCTGGGTTTAAAGCGCTGCTGTGCGATGACAAAAAACCCATGGGTAAAATTTATCCTATTATACCGTAAAACACCGTCATTAAAACACTATTATTGAAGGTGGTTATATCAGTAAGATAGCTTAAAGTATTTAATACATTAGCAATTGTTTAGAGAAGGATTTGCTTGGTTAAGTATTATGCAAGTGAATCATATAAGTGAGCAGCAGACGGAATCCTTTCAGAAGAGTTGGATTGTTTACAAACCGATGTGGGCTAAAATCTTCGTCCTTTTAGGTGGTGGAAAGAGGTCAACGGATATGTTTATTTAAAGCGAGAAAAGGCAAAATGGAGCGCTTTCTTTTTTGGCAAAGCGTTTAGGAAAAAAGGGCTCTTTGCTTTCAAAATGGTCGCACTGTTTTCAAAATGGGTGCACTGTTGGCAAGAGCAGCAGGTTGGCGATGCGTTGTAGTACATGGTGAGGCATTGAACTCTCTTAGATGGCATTTTGTGCTTATCAGGCAACTTCTTGAAACAGAATGAGAGTGATACGAGAAAATCTGTAAGACAATAGTTTATCCCATTGTGTTGTAAAATAATATTGTTTGAGATGCGGTTAAAATTTTATGCATGGGATGCCTTTCGTCTGTGCGTATTCTTAAAACAGCTTTTTTTGTAGAATAACTCTAGACAAGGCTGCATTACAAGGTTGCATTACAAGGATGCCTTTGAAAGGGGAAGCTGAGTCAAATCCGTTAGATAAGAAGCCAGATTGTTAACAGACTGTTGTTTATCGATTGGCATTATTTAAAGACCGGTGTGGGCTTTGTCCTTTTGGGGAAAGCTGACACAGCGTGCAAGGTGACATGCATTTCTCTTTGGTTTCAGGTGATAAAATCAACATTTTAGGTGGAAAACAGAATATAATCTAAAAAAATACCTTGTAAAAATTTTTGATGAGGAAATTTTTTTCAAAAGCTTTTCATGAGGTTTTCTGAGGTTTTCTGAGGTTTTCTGAGGTTTTCTGAGGTTTTCTGAGGTTTTCTGAGGTTTTCTGAGGTTTTCTGAGGTTTTCTGAGGTTTTCTGAGGTTTTCTGAGGTTTTCTGAGGTTTTCTGAGGTTTTCTGAGGTTTTCTGAGGTTTTCTGAGGTTTTCTGAGGTTTTCTGAGGTTTTCTGAGGTTTTCTGAGGTTTTCTGAGGTTTTCTGAGGTTTTCTGAGGTTTTCTGAGGTTTTCTGAGGTTTTCTGAGGTTTTCTGAGGTTTTCTGAGGTTTTCTGAGGTTTTCTGAGGTTTTCTGAGGTTTTCTGAGGTTTTCTGAGGTTTTCTGAGGTTTTCTGAGGTTTTCTGAGGTTTTCTGAGGTTTTCTGAGGTTTTCTGAGGTTTTCTGAGGTTTTCTGAGGTTTTCTGAGGTTTTCTGAGGTTTTCTGAGGTTTTCTGAGGTTTTCTGAGGTTTTCTGAGGTTTTCTGAGGTTTTCTGAGGTTTTCTGAGGTTTTCTGAGGTTTTCTGAGGTTTTCTGAGGTTTTCTGAGGTTTTCTGAGGTTTTCTGAGGTTTTCTGAGGTTTTCTGAGGTTTTCTGAGGTTTTCTGAGGTTTTCTGAGGTTTTCTGAGGTTTTCTGAGGTTTTCTGAGGTTTTCTGAGGTTTTCTGAGGTTTTCTGAGGTTTTCTGAGGTTTTCTGAGGTTTTCTGAGGTTTTCTGAGGTTTTCTGAGGTTTTCTGAGGTTTTCTGAGGTTTTCTGAGGTTTTCTGAGGTTTTCTGAGGTTTTCTGAGGTTTTCTGAGGTTTTCTGAGGTTTTCTGAGGTTTTCTGAGGTTTTCTGAGGTTTTCTGAGGTTTTCTGAGGTTTTCTGAGGTTTTCTGAGGTTTTCTGAGGTTTTCTGAGGTTTTCTGAGGTTTTCTGAGGTTTTCTGAGGTTTTCTGAGGTTTTCTGAGGTTTTCTGAGAAATGCAAGAGCCGTACAACGAAAAAAGAGATGCAAATGCCTTAATACGCGTTTAGCTTATCAAAAAGGGGGATATAATGGCACTTTTTCCATTTTCTATTGCTGATATTGATGATCCGGAATGTATTCGTGTGGTTCTTTATGCTAGCGGAAGAATGGGACATGCTCCTTTGAATGCTCTGTTGAAGCAAACACGTCAAGATCTCCAATGTTTTGATAAAATACAGACTCAAAATATTCTCCAACTTACACAGCGTTTGGATATTTTAGAACAACAATTGAAAACGATTATCAAAGATCTTGAAGATGTGAAACACAAACAAGACGCTGAAGAAGCGGATAAAAGTAAAACGATGGGTGATTAACCATCTCGATTTGTGTCTCTATGGGATTTAGCTCCTTTAAAGCAGTGAGATAGATAGTTGTGAACAGGATAGTTATTTGCCTGTCCATAGAGCATTTATTTTTTTGATCAACCAAAAATGAAAAAGAGGTATTCTATAATGAAAAAATTGATTTTAATATTTTTAGCTTTGTGTCTTACTGGACCAGCTTCTGCACGTTTGAGGACTATTTCAGATGATTGTTCAGATATCGGCGGAACAATGGTTCGATCACAAATCATCAATAATATTTCTGTCATTCCATATAAAAATTTGCAAGGGGTAAATATTCTCTCTGTTTTGGAAACGAGGCCTACAGAAGAGCCAGAAATGTCACAAATTACAGGAAGAACATTTCATATTCAAAGTCCTGAGATTGTTGAGCTGGCCTATAGAGCTTACAGTACATCGCAATTCGTTGATATTTGTTACAGAAGTAACTATCCAATCAATGTTATTCGAGGGCTGAGAGTGCGTGATAATTAAGCGTATTATCTGTATTCGTTGTGACTTAAATAAGTGATGCTTGGAAAATGGTCAATCTTCTACACTAAGGTTATTTTAACCCTAGCAGTTTTCTGATTTACAGTTTTTACTCAGAGTATAATCGTTCATGTTTTACAGAATTCATGAGTGATCGGTATTGAGGATCTATCTTAAGATATTCAACTACAGTTTTTTCTATTTTAAACTGAGTAATTTTGCATCAATCGTCGTTTGAGCTTAGATGGCAATTTCATTCTAGCGTTTGGTGTTAGAAAGATTTTAAGCGTAGTGAGGCTGTAAATACTTGTCTTAATTGTCTTTGTTGACAGTATGCCGCTTGCGATAGGCAATAAATCATAGACACATTTTGAATCCGTAGAATGCACGTACATTAACAATGGCAGACATTTTCAGTGGTAGTATTGCCAATGATAGAGCTTGTGCATGCGATGTTTTGTTGTGTGAATAAGTCATCATTCACGCGGCACCAATAAGGGAAGGCTTTGCTGTAGAGCCTGTAAAATAAATCGTGCAACAAGCGGGGTAGGGGTCAGAATAGACTGAGATGAGGCAGCCTTATCACGGGCTAAAGCTGGTCAAAATTCTCGTCTTTAAGGAGGCGAGGAGGCTAAAAATATCCATTAGATTGCATGGGGATGCATTTCATGTCCGTTGCAATAAATTTAAAAGAGGTAAATTATGAAAAGTTTTTTGAAAAAAATATCCATTGTTTTGGTGATGATAGCATTAACAACAGGTGTTTCTCATGCTGGAGTTTATGAACAAAACGGTTATCTCAATTCGGTTCAAGTCGTTAGCGCAGGAGCACAATGTCGCCTAGAGCTCAGATACGGTATCAGCCCTACTTCAGACATTCAAAAAGGTATTTGGGGCTGTGATAACATTGTTGGAAAAAGTATTTTGGATTTGGCAAAAACCGCAGTCATTTTGAACAGAAAAGTAATGGTTATTTTTGAAGCGGGTCATGTGCCAGCAAAAAGGGTTTTAGCCATCACTTTAAAATAAGATCAATAGGGGTTTTTCTCCCTTTTTATATCTGTAACGCTTCAAGAGGTTACAGGTATAAAATATGGAGTGTATATCAAAGGTATAAAAATGTTTCAAAGAGCATTCTCAGTATTTTTAGTGACAGTTTTATTTTTTTTCTTTTCAGATGTAAATCTGTCATATGCTATTGATCCTCCCCATATGGTTTTCCGTATAGATGATCGCTCTCCATCTGTTATATTCTTTGGAGGAGGTTTTGCCCCTTGGGGGGATGATCAGGATATCATACATCATGTAACTGGGCACTCTATTGCTCAACAGACTTCAGCATTTGTGTCTACAACTGCAAATATGGATGCAGTTTACAGAATGGCGCGGCAACAGATTGCTAATAATCCTGATGAAACGTACTGGCTATATGAAATTATTCCAGATATAAATTTTTATTATGTTCCTAACTCACTCTTTGATACAGCCATGTCTGCTGACAACGTTGTTCAACATGAACAAGTTATGGATCTTTATTATGCATATTTATGGCAGGATGAATGGGCTTCGCTGGGGGCAATCAATACAAATCATATATACTCTGCAAGAAGTATTATGCAGCAAGCGAATGGTGATATTGTCATTGGTCCTAGAACCTTTAATTCTCTTTTTGTTGCCGCTCCATCACAAGTAAATTCGGGGACACTTCCTTCACAAGATTACACTTTTTTATCAGCTTATTATTCTGATAGCGAGGATGCGTTATCTCCAATGTCACTGGCATTTCTTGTAGAATCCTGTAACAGCTCTTCATCCAGTGGTCATATGGAGCGTTCTGGGGATTCTTCCTGCAGCACATACAAACATTCTGTTGATGATATTATGTATAAAATGAATCTATGGTATGAAGCTCTTTAAAGAATTACAGCTATATCTTGCTATTTAATCAAAAACAAAAAAGTAGGGAGATAGCGCATTTCTGTTTTATTTGATTGGTTCTGATGCGCATAGTGCGTAGGGCAGAGAAAATTTTTCGGTATTATGAAGTGTGATAGGGGTGCTATAAAGCATAGGTGTGACATCATCAAAAATGGAAGCGTTGATTTAACAGTATTTGTTGATCTCGATTAGAAAGTCCGTTCTTTTCTTTGTTTGGAGTTTTACATCAATAATTTCTTATCTTGTTGTCGTGCTGCCTTTTGAGAGTGCGGTGATAGAAGGCGTGTAAGATTTTATATATGAAGTGTTTGTGTGTGGTGAATATGAGGGGTGTTTTTTCGTCATGTGATGAACTCTTCGGGCGGTGGGGATTTTGTCCATAAAGCGTCATAAAATATCGCTTTTTGTTCTATGGTGATAGAGATCCCATGAGGGGGAAAGAAGAAGGGGAAAGTCAAGTGGATTTTGCGAGCCAATCATGTAAACTGGAACGAATTCCATGCGGATATAAATCAGGTTCTGTTTGTTGCATATAGCGCTATTTGTTGCATAACTTGTGATAGCCAATTCTCTAAATAAAGGGATTTGACCGGTAGCAGAAAAAAGAAATCATTACGAGATAGCAAGAGTGCTTATTTCAGAATGTCTAATGCTTTTGCATGACATAAGGAACGCGAAACTCTGTCACGCCTTCCTTTCATATTTTCAAGTCTAGGGTTATCCATATATTTCCTTCAACTTGATCTTTATGCATGGGACACAAGGGAATTGGAGGCAAGGGAATTGGAGGCAAGAAATTAGGATGAACATTTTGGGATAAGCAAAAAGCCAATATGTTACGCTCGTTGTTTTACAGCGCGTTTGATAAAAAGCTAAGACATCTTTCCAATCCATTATGTGTGTAACTTTAAGGCGTTGTTTTCTTAAGAGAGTACAGAGCTTTTTTGTTGCTTGTCAAACAACATCAAATTTCAAAGCTGTAACATGTTTGAGAGAAAGAAGAATGAGAGCCTTACGGATTCAGAAGGGCAACACTCTCTGAGCGATTCCAGCTTTTGTAAGCTAGACTTTATGTATGTCAGATGGGGGCTGTATTTGAGTGATTTCTGAAATAGGAAGACAGCCTTATTGAGAAAAATATAAAGGCATATTAATCACTCTTCGGACTATCATCTTTTTCCTTTATAATTTTCAAAACTATCTATAGCAATATTATTTAAATAATGAAGATAATGCCTTATGCTTTTATGTATCGTGTGTCTTCTTGGGATCATGCCTCTCACATAAAAACAGAATGCCTCAAATATTAAAATATTATTTGTCTCCGAATATACATTTATTGCATATTCATGGACTTGTTTTTAAAGAGATATCCCACTCCCAAGTCCCTTTTACAAGAACACTCGTCAATGGTATAGGGGTAAAGCCCCTATGAAATGTATAAAACTTATAAGGTATCTCCCTCATCTTTATGCTTCATAAAAGTGCAGGTTGGTACTCTCATATATTTTTCCAGTTTCCAATGTTACGAAAGCCTTGGTTCGTGAGACGATTCATAAGAGGCATATGCCTTTTTTGTACAGTTTTTAATCCACATGCCAGCTCCGCTTGTAACTTGCAAGCGACATGGTTTTGATCGTTTCAACAGAAAACAAATTTAGGATGAGAGAATCCTGCGATGTTCGGATCTCTCATTCAATATGAAAAAACAATAAATACTCTTTATAAATCAATATGACATGTCTTAAAGAAGACGAATTGTTTATAGATCCGCATGGATGAAGAATCTTCGTCTTTAAAGGTGGTGAGAGAAAATCATCAGCCCTATTTTTTTATAAAGGGTATGAGAAAAGTATTTTACAAGAATTTTATACGATAAAAATTATACGATAAAAAAAGAGGGGCTTTTGACATAAGAGTCTTGATCGTTTGTTGCTATAACCTGTATTGTATACACAAATACTTCTATCATTTTTTGCTGTAAAAGCTTCTCTTGGGATGTTAAAGGGTACAATCTTTATGGAAAAAAGAATCCGAGCAAGACAAAAGGCTTATTTCAAAAGATTATATCGCAAGATTGCTTTTGTTTGCATAATACTTTTTTGTATAGTGTTTTTGTGTTTTGTTGTTGCTAAGGTGGTTAGTTATTTTTCTTCTCATAAAAAAGTAACACAACAAGCACCCGTTGAATTGGTTATTCCTGTTTTTGATCTGCGCGTATACTGCAAGGAAATTTCTGCTTCCGTTATGCCCGATATGAAAAGAGAAGTTTATCAGCATTGTCTTAATTTGGAAAGTGAGGCCTATTTTGCTATTCGTGAAATGTGGGATAAGCTTTCTGATAGTGCTAAAAAACAATGTTTGACGATGGTCCGTCCTGGGGATGGAAATTATTTTCTCTTACGAGACTGTTTTCTCAATGAAAAAGAAAATAAAACAGGCAAAAGGCGCAATTACTTTTAAGTTTTTATACGGAAAGTTAAAAGGAAGCGAATTTTTATAAAAAAATAAAAGCCTCTTAAATGACTATCTGCCTCAAGACCAATAGCAACCTGATTTATTTATCTTGTTATATCGCACTTCTTATTTAAGGTGTGGCGACATAAGGTATGGATGCCGTCTTGAAATGTTTAAGGGGAGGGCGTGGTAGAGTTTCAGGAGGATTTGTTGCGCTTTTTAAAGGGAAATAACGAGTGTGGGAAATCCATTTCGTAATGGTTCTGGTGAATGGTATAATCCTCATGAAATATATAAAATTTATAGAGTATGTTCATCTTTATGGTTTGAAAAAGAGTAAGCCGGTACTATCTCACACTTTGCTTGCTCCCAATGGTGCCTCTCGACAGCCCTTTAGCCTTAGAGACGGTTCATAAGAGGTACTTTAAGTCTTTTTTATTGTTTTTACTCCACGCAGGTTTTCCCACGTGTAACATGCAAGAAAAAGAGATTGATTCAACAGCAAACAGATAGAAAATGAAAAATCCTACGGTATTAAGTTTTCTTACTCAACACAACAAATATGAATTATCATTATAAACCAATTCACTGTACGAATTTTATAAGAATTTTCATTGTTGACAGACCAGTGTGACTCGAGAATCTTCGTTCTTTGAGGGGGTAAGTCAATAGACATGACTAAAATGAGTAAAAAAACTTCCTTTTATAAACATTCAAGGCTTCTTCATGCGTAAAACGCTGTGCTGGGTTTACAAATGTGCTTGTTTTATAATTCTAGTTTTCTTTATCAGAAAATACTTTATCAGAAAAGATAAGTGAGGAAATGCGTTAGGCCATTCTTATTGATAGGCTTTGAGGAGGGTATTTTGTTGAGAAGAAACTGATTTTTTAAAAAAAGTTTGATATATTGGTCGGGTTTTTCATAATTTAATATTTTTTTGTATTTAAATATTTTATTTTTAAGCTCAATTTGTTATAAATAAAAACTGTGATTAACTTAAAAACTCTATGGGTTAAAATAGAAATTGATAGTATCGTTAGCTTATTTGGAAAAGAAGATTGATCTCTTGGTGATTATAGGGCTTGAATAATACTTCGTGTTAATCTATCTATAAAAATCAAGAGGTTTTGTGAAGCGATCGTGGATTATCGCTCGCAAGGGGTTGCTTTAGCGATGAAGAGAGGCTATATTTATAAAATAAAGAGGTTCGCGCAGTGACTCGTTGGGATGGAAGTGCTTGTGGTTTAAATGCACGAGGGGTAGAGAATATCGGCGTTTTTAAGAGCTGTGGTTTTAGAGCAAAAAAGGAAGCTTCTAATATTCTCTGGCAGGAATTTTTTCTTTGTCAGGTATGTTGTGTGTGTGTTTTCCTTTTTGTTTTCCACAAGATAATTATTTTTTTAGTGAAATATGGTTTATTTTAAAAAAAACACTTGGCATTTTACGTGAACATCATTAGATTTCTGCTGTTTGACAGAGAAAAAGGGAATTTTTGATTTACGATTTCCCTGCTGTTTTGTGATTTTCAAGAAAATATATGCTTTTATCAATATCAGTAGGGTTCGTTTGAGTGAAATAAACGCGGATAGCTTGATAATCGTATGTTAAAAATGATCAGCATTATCAAAAGATAATGTAATGAGGAAGCGTCAATTAAGACACACAATAAGACAAACACTCCAAAAAGGGATAAAGATGAGGCCACAACAAAATAGACGGGTACGCGGTCGCAATAATAACAATAATGGTAATAACAATAATAATCGTCGCGGTCCTAATCCGTTGTCTCGCAATTATGAAAGTAGCGGTCCGGATGTTAAAATTCGCGGGAATGCTCAGCAAATTGCTGATAAATACATAAGCCTTGCGCGTGATGCACAAGGTGCAGGCGATCGTGTTATGTCGGAAAATTATTTACAACATGCCGAGCACTATTTGCGTATTATTTTAGCAGCAGCTGGGCAAATGTCTCAATCGGTTCGGCGTGATGAAAATCGTGGTGATGAAAACGAAAATCGTGATGAAAACAATGGGCAAGAATGCGGTGAAATAAATCTTGATGGTGAAAAAAAGGATGCTGTCGAGGGTGATACAGATGTATTACAAATGTCGTCGCAAAAAAATGGCAATGGCCAATATGATAAAGCGCAAAATGGGGATGCGCGTGAAAACGCTTTAGAGGCTCTATCGGATGGAAAAACAGATCAAGAGCACAGTCTTTCTGAGAAAAATGTTGAACCCGTCAAAAAAACACGTCGTTCTCCCCGTCGACGTACTGTACGGACTCAAGATGAATCATCTCTTGAGCTTTCACTTACAACAGCAGAAAGCTCTAGCAATGGAGATGCATCAACAGCAACAAAAGAGGATTCTTCCTTGCCTGGATTAGGTGAGGGTATACAGAGAAAACCACGCCGTCGCCGAGTGGTCAATCTTGAGGCAGAGGAAAATGTTTAAACCTGAAAGGTGCTGTATAAGCGCTTGTGGTGATGTTATTGGTATTATGATAGTAAATTGTATATACTCAAGAAGCCTCTTGCGCTTTCTTTGAATTTTCACGGGCAGTATTGAGACTTAACAAAGGGTGTTGACAGAAAAGATTGCCTCTTTGCTGGGATTTAAGTGAGGGTATACAGAGAAAACCACGCCGTCGCCGAGTGGTCAATCTTGAGGCAGAGGAAAATGTTTAAACCTGAAAGGTGCTGTATAAGCGCTTGTGGTGATGTTATTGGTATTATGATAGTAAATTGTATATACTCAAGAAGCCTCTTGCGCTTTCTTTGAATTTTCACGGGCAGTATTGAGACTTAACAAAGGGTGTTGACAGAAAAGATTGCCTCTTTGCTGGGATTTAAGTGAGGGTATACAGAGAAAACCACGCCGTCGCCGAGTGGTCAATCTTGAGGCAGAGGAAAATGTTTAAACCTGAAAGGTGCTGTATAAGCGCTTGTGGTGATGTTATTGGTATTATGATAGTAAATTGTATATACTCAAGAAGCCTCTTGCGCTTTCTTTGAATTTTCACGGGCAGTATTGAGACTTAACAAAGGGTGTTGACAGAAAAGATTGCCTCTTTGCTGGGATTTAAGTGAGGGTATACAGAGAAAACCACGCCGTCGCCGAGTGGTCAATCTTGAGGCAGAGGAAAATGTTTAAACCTGAAAGGTGCTGTATAAGCGCTTGTGGTGATGTTATTGGTATTATGATAGTAAATTATATATACTCAAGAAGCCTTTTGCGCTTTCTTTAGATTTTCACGGGCAGTATTGAGACTTAACAAAGGGTGTTGACAGAAAAGATTGCCTCTTTGCTGGGATTTAAGTAAGGGAATACAGGGAAAGATACGTCGTCGCTCAAGTGGTCAATCTTGAGGCAGAGGAAAATGTTTAAACCTGAAAGGTGCTGTATAAGCGCTTGTGGTGATGTTATTGGTATCATGATAGTAAATTGTATATACTCAAGAAGCCTCTTGCGCTTTCTTTAGATTTTCACGGGCAGTATTGAGACTTAACAAAGGGTGTTGACAGAAAAGATTGCCTCTTTGCTGGGATTTAAGTAAGGGAATACAGAGAAAACCGCATCCGTGTATTTTAAGAGGCAGTTCTTTTATGAAGAACGCAATGTCGTTGTTTTATTTAATTCACACTTATATTTAATATTGTTCAATGTATTTATGCCCATTTCGCGTTGGTGTTCATGAATTCTATTATGTGAAATTCATCGGCTATCTTTGCTTAATAAAAGATGTAAGCTGGGCGTTATTGCTTTAATTTTCAATGTTGCAACAGTTCTTCTTTTGATACCGGATCATTCATAAGAGGTATTTTTATTCATCCATTTCCTTGCTGGGATATGTAAAGAAATGATTTTGATTCAGTTTCTTACGAACAGATTTGAAAGGGAGAATCATACAGTATTTGAGATTCTCGTTTGACATGCAAAATAAATCATCACTATAAATTAATATGTTGAATTTTTGCACTCAAGAAGAGGTATTTCTTGCACGTTTATTAGCTTTTCCCAAGTGATGTCAGTTTTCTTAAAAATGGAATGCGTTGACAGAAAGGTTTCTTCTTTTCCAAGATTTAAGTGAGGGGATACAGTAAAAAAAACGCGCCGTCGCCCGTGTGGTGAATATTTAAGACTTATCACATTGATTTATAATAATAATTCATTGTTTTGAATGTTAGGTTGGAGCCCCTAAGCCCCTAGAATTCTCTCATGTCCAAATTTGTTCCATGTTGAATCAACAAAAACCATTCGCTTGCACGTTGCAAACGGGGAGAGCCCGTGTGGATAAATTTGTATAAGAAAGGAATAAAAATGGCTCTTATGAACTCTCTCTAGCGCCAAGGGCTGTTGGCAACACCCACGAGTTGGCAAAGCGTGTGATAGTGTCGGCTTGCAGAAAATGTTAAATCTTCAAGGATGCTATGTTAAGCGCTTATTGATGTTAGTTTTCTTAATGAGGCATTATCTTCGAACTCTCTTTTGTTGTTTCAACAGAAAGAACGGCGATTAGAGCACCGGTATGATAATTGTAAATCATAAATTTTGTTTGTCCATCAGGGGTTAAAACTTTCAGTACAATATTGTGTTCTGAGAGGCTTTGCGACAAAATCTGTGTTTTTTCCGGTAGAGAGAGCGTATGATGGATAACGTGTGGGTTTTTGCTGGGAGAGGAAGATAACTCGGTTTGTTTTGGCGCTGATCCGGTTGTTATCACTTTATAAACAATTAAAAACAGTACGGTTAGAATAAGGAAAAGCGTTATTAAAACGGAAATAATCATTAAACCCATAAGTTTTTTTCTCACTCGTTCTACGGCAGGGTCTAAAGGGAGATCTTGAGGCAGAGAATTTTGCTCTGTGTGATGGTCTTTTGAAGGTTGCATTCGCTTATTATCCATCATGTCTTTCATTGATTATTTTTTTGAGATCTGATGGGTTTATGCTTTTAAAGTTTTTTGTGCAAGAGGTTTGTGGAAGAAGAATGCAAAAGAGGAAGCGATGTTGGTAAAGTATCTTCTTTGTGGACTGTAGACACCTTGTCCTTTACGTTTTGGCTTTTAAGAAGAAAATTTCCATGGTTTGTTACAGACCAGATCAAGTTTACTTCTTGTTGATGCAAATTTGCATGTACGTTTATACATTGGGCAAAAATTTGTTGTCCATAAAGTGCAAACTTTTTTGTGGACGGTACCATGGCTTGTTCACAAGCTTGAGCCGTTGGATAGATTTTAACCATTGTATTGTTCGAATAGCAACTATTAAAATCATCTGTACATGAAACTAATAAGAGGATAAAAACAAGGGGATTCATCAATTATTTTCCAAATGAGAGGTTGACAGAGCGGACTCCAATTTGTCAGCCTAGGGGCTTCTTCACTGTTAAACGCTTTCAAAGTTTTTTAGTTCCCCTTTGAGATGGGTTTTCCCCTTTGAGATGGGTTTTCCCCTTTGAGATGGGTTTTCCCCTTTGAGATG
>NZ_JBHINS010000031.1:401-1255 GCF_042195095.1 Bartonella sp. CL435QHHD | reverse complement strand
TCTTTTGTTAAAGTTCTTTCGTTGGCTATAGCGGCTACATTCTTATCGAATGTTACGCCTGTTTTTTCAGCAAATCCTGATGTTAGAAACACGTTTCTTGAAGGTGTAAAAAGTGCTGGTGTATCTTATCCACAAAGCCTTCTCTCTGTTGCTGGTTTGAATGATTCTGAAGATTATGCAAATTTTTTAACCAAAACCCTTTCTGGTAAGAGAGATAAGAGTCCTATCGTAAATGTTTTTACAGAAGGTAGTCGTTCTGCGCGAGTTGGAAATGTTGGTGATAAGAAAGCGCCACAGCTTACAAGAATAGCGGTTAACGATAAAAGCATGAGTGCGGATAATATTGCCGTGNCGTTCTGCGCGAGTTGGAAATGTTGGTGATAAGAAAGCGCCACAGCTTACAAGAATAGCGGTTAACGATAAAAGCATGAGTGCGGATAATATTGCCGTGCGAAAATTGCCAAAAACATTTGTTAAAAAAGGGTGGATGCTGCCTGTTGAGGGAGATAATAGTGATGATATTTTGCTGTCTGGCGTTAATAGTTTAGCAAGGAGGGTGAGTACGTATGCAACTAGTGATGATATAAAACTGGGGAAAAGTCCGAATGCGAAGGGTATTAATATTATTGCTATTGGTAACAACATACAGGTACATTCACAAAATAACCTGTTTGAGGCTGTTACTATTGTTGGCAACAACACGCAAGTCAACAGTGCTGCTACTACCGCTATTGGTGGACGGTCAAGAGCGGAAACGTTGTCCAGTGTTGCTCTAGGTGCAGATACTGTAGCCGATAGGGCTAGTGGTGTTTTGGGCTATTCTCCTTATAAGAAAGCGAATGCAACAGGTGCTG
>NZ_JBHINS010000031.1:0-309 GCF_042195095.1 Bartonella sp. CL435QHHD | reverse complement strand
GCTGACGCTCAATGGAAGAGTGGTTATGGTGCTGTGAGTGTTGGTGATGTCAGCGAGAAGAAAACGCGACAAATTATAGGGGTAGCAGCTGGTTCTGAACTGACTGATGCTGCTAATGTTGCGCAGATAAAGTCATTACAAAATTATGTAGATAAAGGTTGGCAGCTGTCTGTTGGTGGTGCAGATGCTACAACTATCGGTATAGAGAGCAAGATCGATTTATCAGCAGCAAGTGAAAATCTTCAAATTAGCAAAGGCAAAGATGACAATAATATAAAATTTGATCTAGCTAAGGAAATCGCAGTCAAT
>NZ_JBHINS010000063.1:0-1782 GCF_042195095.1 Bartonella sp. CL435QHHD | reverse complement strand
AAGCAAAACCAATGAGGGTCTTTCGTCCACAGCGAGAAATCTGGAAACGGCTATGGCGAATACATCAAAATATTTTGGTGGTAAAACTGATGTACTAAAGGGTATGCCACCTAGCTATGCTGTTCAGAATCAGACGTATGAAAATATAACAGATGCTTTTGTGGCGGTTGATAGTTCTTTTAATAAAATGAAAGATAATATTAACAAACAGGTTGCTGATGTAAGAGACAGTATTCTTGTTAAGAAAAATGAAAAGACAGGTCTTATTACTATTGGTAAGGATCTATTGGAACCATTTGGCATTGATTTCAGCGACATTAAAGCCAGCCCTCGGACTCTTTCTGGTGTAGCTGCTGGTACTAAAGAAACTGATGCGGTGAATTTTTCGCAATTAAAAGATGTCAAAGAACAAGTAGCAGCCAGTAGCTTCGTTAAACAGGATGCAGAAACGAGACACATCAGTATTGGAAAAGAAACAGATGGTGATAAAATTGATATTGCCAACAACAAAAATGAAAAGCGTACCCTTACAGGTATAAAGAATGGCGCGCTCACAGAAGCTTCAAATGAAGCAGTAAATGGTTCCCAGCTTTTTGAAACAAATAAAAATGTTACGACTGTAACAAGTGATCTCAAAACAGCATCTGAGAATGTAGTCAAATATTTTGGTGGTGGTGCTAGTTATAAAGATGGCGCTTGGACAGCCCCTACATTCAAGCTTAAAACCTTCACATCTGATGGTAAAGAAGATGGTTCAAAAGACTATACCGATGTAGGCTCTGCTTTTGCAGGAATTGATACGAACTTCATAAATGTAAACAAACATCTGAATACTGTTGTTAATAATTTTAATGACAAATTAAACGATATTAATAAAGAATTTCAAGGCGATGCCTTATTGTGGAGCAAAACTGATAAAGCCTTTAGTGCTATGCGCGGAGAGGGGAAAGACAGAAGTTCAGGTAAAATTAAAAATCTTGCACCAGGTGATTTAACACAAAACTCAGAAGAAGCCGTGAATGGTGGACAGCTGTATATAGTGGGTACCCATTTAGCTAATTATCTTGGTGGCGGTGCTGACTTTGGAAATGGAAACTCAGAAGGTCCTACTTTTAAGATTAAAACTTTCGATACTGATGGAGAGGAAAAAAGTGAGACTTATCAGAATGTAGCTGATGCGTTTGAGGGTGTTAATACGGCTCTCACGACTGTTCAGAATAAATTGACTGAACAGGTTAATAATGTGATTACCAAAGTGGAAAGCGAGAGCTTTGTTCAGCAAGATAAGACAACGCATCGTCTCACTATTGGTGCAAAAGTAGGTGGCGCAGAAATCAATATTGCAAATGAAAGCGGTGCGNTCGTCTCACTATTGGTGCAAAAGTAGGTGGCGCAGAAATCAATATTGCAAATGAAAGCGGTGCGGATCGGATAATTTCTGGTGTTGGGGAAGCAAAGAACAATAATGACGCTGTTAACAAAAGCCAGCTTGATAGCAATATCAAGAATGTCAATGATAATGTAACAAATAAGTTTAGCGAACTTACTAAAAACATAACGAATATTACTCAGCAAGTTAAAGGTGATGCTTTGTTATGGAATGATGAAGCCAATGCCTTTGTCGCGCGTCATGAAAAGAGCAAAGAAGAAAAAGGCAAAGCTGTAAGGACACAAGAAAACAGTAGAATTACGTTTCTTGCAAATGGTGAGATTACCGCTAATTCAACGGATGCTGTCACGGGTGGTCAGCTTTATTCGCTGAACGAACAACTTGCAACCTAT
>NZ_JBHINS010000047.1:0-1414 GCF_042195095.1 Bartonella sp. CL435QHHD | reverse complement strand
ATCATTATGAACATTCGTGATAGAACTCGCAACACCAGCAAATGCTTCCGCTACACTATTGTAAACCTTTTCCTCACCAGTACTACCATCTTCATTGATAGTTTTAAGCTTGAAGGTAGGGGCAACCCATTTTCCATTTTCATAGCCAGCGCCTCCACCAAAATACGTCGCAACTGTTTGATTCATTGAATAAAGTTGGTTGCCAGTGATCGCATCCGTTGAGTTTGCCGTGATGTCACCATCTAAAAGAAACTTCAATTTGCTATTGCTTCCTTCCGTTCCATGCTTAGCTACAAACGCATTGGNTGATCGCATCCGTTGAGTTTGCCGTGATGTCACCATCTAAAAGAAACTTCAATTTGCTATTGCTTCCTTCCGTTCCATGCTTAGCTACAAACGCATTGGCTTCCTTACTCCAATTCAAAGAATCCTGTGCGACTCCTTCAGAAACTTCCTTAATACGCTGATTCACATTCTTGATATTTGCATCAAGGCCCTCAAAAGCTGAACCAACATTGGTAAAAGGTTTGGCTGTTATCTTACCATCTTTATCAATCTCCGATAAACTATAGGTTGGCCCTGTAAACGCACCATTATTAAAAGCTGCATTGCCCCCTAAATAAGTAATAACCTTATCATTCGTTTCAAAAAGCTGACCACCCGTTACAGCATCTGTTGATTTAGCGCTAATCTCACCATTTGCTAGAAACGTAATTCTACTGTTTTCTTGTGTCCTTACAGCTCTGCCTTTTTCTTCTTGCTTCTTCTCATGACGCGCTACAAACGCATTGGCTTCCTTGCTCCAATTCAAAGAATCCTGCGCTACCCCTTCAGAAACTTCCTTAATCCGTGCATTTACATTCTTGATATTATCATCAAGACCAATAAATGCACTACCAACATTATCAAAAAAGCCGTTTGTTATATTACCATCCGTATCAACCTTGGATAACTTGTAGGTTGGTCCTGTAAACGTACCGCCAACAAATTTTGCATCACCACCAAGGAATTTAGCCACATTCTGAGAAATTGTGTTGATCTGACTACCCGTAATTGCATCACGTGAATTTTCAGCAATGGTACCATCTTTGACATTATGAAGCGCAACTGGTCCTGCATCCTTACCTTTACCTAAAGTCACACTGCTATAATCAGTTTTACCATCTGCCTGTTTATCGTAGAGAACCACTGCTGAATCATCAGACTGAAGGCTGCTGGAAAGATCCTTCAGACTTTTATCAAGCTGCGCTTTATTGACTGCTTCATTGTCTTTCTCTGCTGCCTTAACACCTGAAAGAATCCTTTCTTCTTTCTTACTGCTGGCAATATTGACTTCTGTACCTTCTACTTCTTTACCAATAGTGATAACTTTCGTCTTATCATCCTGCTTGGCAAGGCTATCACTGACAACATT
>NZ_JBHINS010000070.1:0-5731 GCF_042195095.1 Bartonella sp. CL435QHHD | reverse complement strand
TAAGGCAGATGCCACGGCGATATGGATAGCGCAATTTGTTGGTAGAGAGATCAGAGTGCTTGATTATTACGAAGCACAGGGACAACCGTTATCAGAGCATATCGGTTGGTTGCGTCAAAATGGTTATGAGAAGGCATTGATGGTTTTGCCTCATGACGGTGCGACCAGAGACCGTGTGCACAATGTGAGTTTTGAGAGCGCTTTAAATGATGCGGGCTTTGAAACACAGGTTGTTCCCAATCAGGGAGCAGGGGCGGTTAAGATGCGTATAGAGGCGGTGCGGCGTATTTTACCTTCAGTTTGGTTCAATGAAGAGACGACCGTAGCAGGGCGTAAAGCACTGAATTGGTATCATGAGAAATGGGATGAGAAGCGCAATATTGGTTTGGGAGCAGAGCATGATTGGTCGAGCCACGGGGCAGATGCCTTTGGATTGATGTGCGTGGCTTATGAAGAACCTCCGACGATACAAAAGCGACCAGCTTATAGCGGTAGAGAAACTTATGAAAGCACGTCATGGATGGCAGAATGATGTATGATGAAGAGCATTTAGAGAAAGACAGCACCGTATCAGCTCTGTCTCATGATGGTTTGTTTCGCAAGCTTGTGAGTTGGTACAAAGAAGATGTGGAGCATGTGAATAAATGGCGTGAACATGCGCGGGAAGATTTTCGTTTTTACAATGGTGATCAGTGGAATGAGGCTGATTTAGCGGCGTTAAAAGAGCAACGCCGCCCCGTTATGACTTTTAATCGTATTGCTCCGCTTGTGAATGCTGTTGTGGGGTCAGAACGCAACAATAAGCGAGAAGTGCAGTTTATTCCCCGTCAAGTAGGGAAGGCATTGCCTAGTGAATTGCTTACTGGTGCGGCAGAATGGTTTCGGGACATGGCGCATGCAGAATACGCTGATAGTGATGCTTTCCAAGATGCCGTTATCTGCGGCATGGGGTGGACTGATACCCGCCTTGATTATGAAAATAGCTTTGATGGTGAACCGGTCATTACGCGTTTAGACCCGTTAAAGATGGTTTGGGATAGCGCGGCAGTGCAACCGAATTTAACCGATGCACAACGCATGTGGTATGTAGATCGCAAGCCCTTGGAAGTAGCTAAGCAGATGTTTCCAAAATCTCATTGGACGGAGCTGAGTGCGGATTGGGCGCGTGATGGGGTTGCTTATGAGGGCATTCATCATAATGATCTTGAAGCTTATAATGATGAGAAGGGCATTGATGTTGAAAACGGTCGTCGGATGGTCACGCTTGTTGAATGCCGTTGGTTTGAAAGCGAGAGGTATTACAAAGCGCCCGATTTAAGCACTGGAGAACTTCGTGATTATAGCGAGGAAGAATTTAAGCAGCTCCAGTGCATGATGCCCGATATCCAAGGGGCAGCTTTCAATAAAAAGGTTGTAAGACGTGCTTTTTTAGGGAGAAAATTGCTTGAATCCCCCGATCAACCTTTGGTTCCAGCGGGTCAATTGGGTTGGGAGTGTATAACGGGGTATTTTGACAAGATAGAACGGCAATTTTATGGGGTTGTGCGTCCTACAAAAGACCCACAACGGTGGGCGAATAAGTACTTTAGTCAAGTTATGTATATCCTTAATAGCCAATCCAAAGGCGGGATAATGGCAGAGAGTGGTGCATTTAAGGATGAGAGAGAAGCAGCAAAAAGTTTAAGCCGATCAGACAGTATTACATGGGTTAAACCTAACGCATTGGCAGGTGGTAAAATACAACCAAAGCCTGTAGCACAGTTTCCACAAGGCTTTTTCCAACTGTTTAATGAAGCTAAGGAAGCAATTAATCAGGTGACGGGTTTATCGCCCGAATTCATTGGCACAAGAGAAGTGACACAAGCGGGTATTTTGGAGGCACAACGACGCCAATCCAGTTTAAATCTGCTTGCTTGTCTGTTTGATGGTTTACGTTTGTACCGCAAGCGGCAAGGTAAGATTATTTTGCACTTGATACAGAATTACTTGTCCGATGGTCGTTTGGTACGGATATCTGGTGAGGAGAATGCGCAATATATTCCATTGACGCGTGAAGAAGTAACGAGTGTCGAGTATGACATTGTTGTTGATGATGCGCCAACCAGCCCGAATGAGAAAGAGCGCACCTTCGGTATCATCACACAGCTGCTCCCATTGCTTCAAAATGCGATTACGCCGGATATTATGCTTGATCTACTTCGTTATTCTCCATTGCCTGCGTCATTGCTTAATCGCGTCAGTGAGAAGTTCCAACAGCAACAAATGGCACAACAACAGCAGATGGACCCCGAGCAGGAAATGAAGTTGCAGGAAAAGCAACAAGACTTAGAGACGAAAGCACAGATGCATCAGATGGATTTGCAACAAAAGCAGATTGATCTTTTTGTGCATCAAGAGAGAGCAAAAACAGACGCAGAACTGATGAAGCAACGCTATGAGATTGAACGGCAGAAGCTTCTCAATGATCAGGCACACAATCAGATTATGCGAGAGCGAATAGCATTACACAGAGGTATGCATAGTTGAGAAAGGTGAAAGAATGAATGCAGAAATGAATGAAGCTATGAATGAAGATTACAGAGTTGGAGCACCGGTCTTTGATGATGAGAGCTCTTTTGATGCCGGCACTTATGATGGTGAAACGATTGATAATGATGATGTCACCTCTCCAGAGCCGGTTGTGCAGTCCGTTGAAAAGCCTTCAGAGATTGTTCCTAATTTAGAACAGCAGCGTATGGAGCAACAAGCTAAACAAGCTCGTGAAGCGCTTGTCAAGCTTTATGAACCCCAATCCCAGACGCCAATGGTTGAAGGTGAAAATGCACCCCCAGACCTACGTGAGGACCCTGTTCGTTTAGTGGCGTGGATGCTAGATAAGATTCAAAAGCAAGATGCGTATATTAGGGAACAGAAAGAAGCGCTAAGACAAGCTGAGGAACAGCAGCAGCATGATATACGTCTTGGTGAATTTTTTAATAATTCTGTTAAGTCGTTTCAAAATAAATCCAGTGATTTTGATGCCGCGGCAAATTTTCTTTATGAGGCACGCGCAAAGGAATTGAGTTCTTGGTCATCACTTTATCCTGAGTATGGACAACAAAACACAATAGATGCGATTATAAGAGATCAATTGCATGCTCTTGTAGCGACTTGTGCACAAAGAGATCTCAATCCGGCAGAAGAGATTTATAGAATAGCGCAAAATCTTGGCTATCAGAACCAAGCATTACAAGCGAATAATCAAGTTGCTGCGCTTCAAAGCCGGCAGAATTCTGCGAGAACCTTAACGGCATCTGGTGGAGGGGGCAGTGTTGGACCAATCACTTTAGCAAGCATTGATAGGATGTCAGAAGAAGAATTTGACGCTTGGATATCAAATCCGAAAAATAAAGCAATTTTTCGGCAATTGCATGGTGCTGGTAACGGGTATTAAGAGTGCATTTTTATAGAAATTAGCCTGTTTTATGCAGGGTTATGGTCCGGCTTTTAAGCCGGTTTTTTTTTACAGCAAAGAAAGGTAAAATCAATGGCATTAACAACAGTTAGAGCAGATGATCCTCATGCGATAAGCACGTGGTCAAAATTATTAAATACAGAAGTTTCAAAGGCGATACCTATTGCCCCTCTTATAGGCAGGGGTTCAAACAGCATTATTCAACTTAAAACTGAAACACAGAAGGGCAGAGGGGATTGTGTTACATTTAGCTTACGTACACAGCTTTTGGGACGGGGTGTTACCTCAGGACAGACGCTTGAGGGGAATGAAGAGGCATTACAATTCCTTCATGACAGACTATATATTGACGAGCTTTCGCATGCAGTTCGTGTAGAAAATGAAGGTAGTATAGCGCAACAACGTACAACGTTTGATTTGCGTGACGAAGCAAAAGATGGCTTAGTTGATTGGTATGCAGATCGCTTAAGCTTGATGTTTTTCATTCAAGCTTGCGGATATACAGCAAGGACAATCTCTTTTGAAGATCGGATGATAGATATCGAGAATGTGCATTATGGATTTAATGAACCTCTGGCACCAAGTAGTAAGCGAATTATCCGTCCAGATGGTAAAACCAAGGATGAAGAGCTAAGTGAAGCGCCAAAACACAGCTTTAGTTTGAAGCTTATTGACGAAGCTGTAAAAATGGCGAAACTTGCTAATCCCAAAATTCGACCAGTACGTGTGAATGGGGAGAGTGTTTATGTTCTCTATTTGCATCCAACACAAGTGATGCAATTGCGTACCAATACAGAGACTGGTCAGTGGCTTGATATTCAGAAAGCTGCTTACACAGGCTCTCGTGCGCAAAACCCAATCTTTGATGGTTCTTTAGGCATGTATAATGGTGTGATTTTACGTGAATCTGAACATGTCACCCATGGGGTAAAATCTACCGATCATACAGCGAAAAAAAGTGTGCGTCGTGCTGTTTTTCTTGGAGCACAAAGTATCGTTATGGCTTTTGGAAATAATCGCAATGTCAATCGCTATAAATTGGTGGAAGAGCATTTCGACTATCAACGTTACTATGGTTTGTCTGCGAAAACACTGATTGGAATGAAGAAAACCCGTTTCAAATTTCCAAATAGCTCTCAAGCAGCGCAAGATTTTGGAACGATTGTTATCCCCACCTACAGTGGTGAACCTGATAATTAATCATAGGGAGGAAACAAGACATGGCAGATCAATTACCACCTCCATTACAGGGAAGAAATCTTCACACCCAACAGGTGAGTTTCTTACGTTTGAATATCTCGCATAAAGATAAGCATCTTACGGAAAAAATCGGAATTTTGCCTCGTGGCGCTTTGATCACTTCGATGAAGGCTTTTGTCAAGACCGCGTTTTCTGAAGCAAAATTAAAGATAGGCAGCACCTATGGCGGCAATGAGTTCAGTGAAAAAGACATCAAAGCCCAAGGCACGCAAGATTTTACGCCAACAGATCAAAAGTCTTTTGTTGCAGATGATAAGGAGATGACCCTTTATGCAACACGGGATAAAACAACTGCGGCTGGTGAATGTATTGTGGTTGTGCAATTCGTGACAAATCATTGAGGGGATAAGACATGGCAGATTATTTACCACAGCCCTTGCAAGGGAGAAATCTTCATACGCAGCAGGTAAGCTTTTTGCGGCTTAATTTTAGCTATGAAGATAAAGAAAACGCTATGAGAATAGGCACGCTACCTCGTGGTGCTTTGATCACTTCGATTAAAGTGTATGTCAAGACAGCATTTTCGGACACGAAGGTAAAAATAGGCAGCACTGCTGGCGGCAATGAGTTTGGTGAAGCAGAAATCAAACAACAGGCAGTAAAAGAGGTTAAGCCTACCAATCAGAAGGAGTTTATCCCTTATGATGAAGAACTTACTCTCTATGCCAAAGCGGACAAAACAGTACAAGCTGGGCAAGCAAGTATAGTCGTTGAATTCGTGACTAATCACTGAGAGGTATTTTGATGACACGTCATTATATTCGGGTTAAGACCGGAGGACCGATACCTGTAAAGCGAGATGTTTATCGTCATAAGAGAACACTTTCGCACTTAGTGTCGGTTATTCAAGATGAGATTGATGACATAGCCGATGAGTATGTTCAACAAATCCAAGAAAGCATTTTTGCAGCCATTCGTTTTTGTGAACGAGAGACTTTTTACTTTAACGAAAGCCGTGATGTGGTGTTTGAGACACGGGCGGGACAAGGTGTTTATGATGCAAGCACTACCCGCCCT
>NZ_JBHINS010000045.1:0-21516 GCF_042195095.1 Bartonella sp. CL435QHHD | reverse complement strand
TTTTTTTAAATAAAATAACCCAAACATTTCCAATAAAATATTGTAACAAAAAATCCTATTTCAAGACATTATTGGAAAAATAAGAAGCGTATAAAAGTTTCTTGCTGGATAGCAGCGGCTTTCAGATTATAATACCCCTCCCCTCACAACGGTTGCAACTTTTCTTACATATCGCAATGATGTCATGTAAAAGGCTAAAGATTAGAGTACATATTCTATAATCACCATTGCATAAATATCTTACACGCTTTATGCTTTTCCATGGGAGCAAAAGGAAGATGTCAATGTCATCTAAACTGACGCGTAACCAAACATTGGTTTTAAATACTTTAAAAAATGCAAAAGGGCCTTTAAGTGCTTATGCGATTCTCAATAACTTACGCGAAGAAGGTTTTCGCGCACCTCTCCAAGTTTATCGTGCGTTAGAAAAACTCGTACAGTTAAAGTGTATTCATCGTCTTGAAAGTGTAAATGCCTTTATGGTCTGTTTACACCCTGAAAACTGTCAACATGAACTTACAACGTTTATAATTTGCGTAAACTGTGGCACAGTCAACGAAATACAAAATCAAACGATTGTATCAAGTTTAAAACAGATGGTTCAAGCGGTTGGCTTCCAAGCACACAAAAGCACCCTAGAAGTACGAGGTCTTTGTAAAAAATGCGCAATAAAATAAGACATCTAACTTGAAAATAAGATCTCTAACTTGCAAGTTTATATATTTAGTATTATGTAGCAGGGATCGCCTTATTGTTGGAAAAGCTCTTATCGTCCGTGCATATATCACCCTACCCTAGAGTGAGAGGCTTATTATACTCGTTAGAACATAAATATTGAAAGTATAAAATCATGTCCGTATCTGAGACCATTTTTTCAACAAAAAATCTCGATAAAATGAAACGAAAAAAAGTAATCAAAGCTCTTCTTATCGTCTTTGCGCTTTTTGTACTTTGGTTTAGCTATAAGTGGACGACGCAATGGTGTTATATGCTGTCCACTGAAGATGCCTAAACTGTGGCACAGTCAACGAAATACAAAATCAAACGATTGTATCAAGTTTAAAACAGATGGTTCAAGCGGTTGGCTTCCAAGCACACAAAAGCACCCTAGAAGTACGAGGTCTTTGTAAAAAATGCGCAATAAAATAAGACATCTAACTTGGAAATAAGATCTCTAACTTGCAAGTTTATATATTTAGCATTATGTAGCAGGAATCGCCTTATTGTTGGAAAAGCTCTTATCGTCCGTGCATATATCACCCTACCCTAGAGTGAGAGGCTTATTATACTCGTTAGAACATAAATATTGAAAGTATAAAATCATGTCCGTATCTGAGACCATTTTTTCAACAAAAAATCTCGATAAAACGAAACGAAAAAAAGTAATCAAGGCTCTTCTTATCGTCTTTGCGCTTTTTGTACTTTGGTTTAGCTATAAGTGGACGACGCAATGGCGTTATATGCTGTCCACTGAAGATGCCTATGTGCAAGGAGATATAGCCGCTATTGCGACTAAATTAAATGGGTATATTGAAAAAATTGCCATTAAAGCCAACCAAGTTGTAAAAAAGGACGATGTTTTATTTTACCTAGACAATGGTGATTATAAAATAGCCTTGGATCAAACAGAAGCGCATCTTAACACACAGAAAAAAACACTTCTACGCATTGATGCGCAAATCACAGCCGCTCGTAGTTCTTTAGATGATGCAAAAGCACAAAAAGCAGCCGCTTCAGCCATAGCAACCAATGCACAACTCACCTTAAAACGTGTAACAGAACTGAAAGCCAATCGTTATGCTCCTCAATCCAATGTTGATGATGCCAAATCCGCTTATGAACAAGCCATTGCGAATGTTAACAGAGCGGATGCAAAAATGGCTTCAGCACGTGCAAATATCCGAGTGCTAGAAGCACAACGAAGTGAAACAGAAAGCGAAACAAAGAGTTTAGAGCTCTCGCGTAAAAAAGCACAACGTGATCTTGATTCGACCATTATACGAGCGCCATTTGATGGAGTTATAGGAAATTTAACAGCAAAAACGGGAGATTTTGTTGTAAATGGCCAACGTCTTGCGGCGTTAGTCCCCATACATGCACTTTATATTGAAGCAAACTATAAAGAAACACAGCTACAAGACATTCATACCGGACAAAAAGCTTATATTTCTGTTGATGCCTTCGAAGATGATGTTTTTACAGGAACAGTGCTTTCTATTTCGCCCGCAACAGGCGCTGTTTTTTCTCTTCTGCCTCCACAAAATGCTACCGGTAACTTTACAAAGATTGTCCAGCGCATTCCCGTACGTATTTCTATTCCAGAAGAAGTCTTAAAAACCGGACATATCCGAGCAGGAATGAGTGTTTCAGTGAAAATTGATACACGTACAAAGCCACAAGATAAAAGTCTCTTATAAAAAAAGTAGAAGATCTTACTATGACATCTTCCATACCAGAGCTCATACAGTCTCAAGAACGCATAGGAATGCGCAAAATTGTAGTTTTTATTGCTATGTCTTTTGGCATGTTTATGGCAATCTTAGATATCCAAATCGTTTCCTCTTCTTTAGCTGAAATTCAAGCGGGTCTTACAGCAAGCTCTGAAGAAATTTCATGGGTTCAAACTTCCTATCTCATCGCTGAAGTCATCATGTTGCCGCTTTCTGGATTTTTAGGAAGATTGCTTTCAACACGTGTTTTCTTCACCATATCAGCGATCGGGTTTACGATTACTTCTGTTCTTTGTGCAACAGCAACATCTATTGGAGAGATGATTTTGTATCGCGCACTACAAGGTTTTATTGGTGGAGGAATTATCCCAAGCGTTTTTGTCGCCTCTTATGTTCTTTTTCCTCCTTCCAAACGCCCAATTGTTACCCCTATTGTTGGACTAGTAGCAACATTGGCCCCCACCATTGGTCCAACCGTGGGAGGCTATATTTGTCATCTCTCATCATGGCATTGGCTCTTTCTCATCAATGTACCCTGCGGGATTATCATCTCAATTCTCGCTTGGAAATTAATTGATTTTGATAAAGCTGATCCCTCTTTAATGAAGAAGTTTGATTGGTTAGGATTCATTTCTATGGCTACTTTCTTGGGAACTTTAGAGTATATTCTAGAAGAAGGAGCACGTCATGATTGGCTGAGTGATACGCTGATTCGGGATTTGTTCATTACCATGATTCTTGCTGCAGCCTTATTCTTCTGGCGTGCTTTTACAGTAAAAGAACCCATTGTAGATCTCTCTACTTTTTCTAATTTTAATTTTTCAGCTGCATCCATTTTTTCCTTTTCATTGGGAATAGGCCTTTATGGACTCACGTACCTTTATCCTGTCTATTTAAGCCAAATCCGCCACTTTGATGCCCTCATGATTGGAGAAACATTGTTTCTTTCAGGATTCGTCATGTTATTAACTGCCCCGCTTGCTGGATTTCTTTCAGCACGAATGGATGCACGTTTAATGATGGCAATAGGACTTTTTGGTTTTGCAATAGGTATTTGGATGGCGAGCTCTATCACAGATAACTGGGATTTTTGGCAGCTTTTTTGGCCGCAAGTTTTCCGTGGTGCTTCTGTAATGTTATGTATGGTTCCTATTAATAATATTGCCTTGGGAACACTCCCACCAGAACGGATGCAAAATGCTTCTGGACTCTTTAATCTCACCCGGAATCTAGGTGGGGCTGTAGGGCTTGCCATTATCAACACTCTCATAACAAAACGCACAGACTTCCATCATGAACGAATAGCCGAAACTCTTAACTACGCAAACAGACAAGCAACTGAAATGCTTTCAAATCTTACTGTATTATTCAAAACAGAAACCTTTGATTCCTATACTCTGGCTCTTTCTCAATTGTTTGGTATGGTACGCATACAAGCAACCATTATGGCTATTAGTGATATTTTCTTTATCATAACCATCATTTTTGGTGTTTTGACATTTATGACCATGTTTCTCAAAAAAATACCACCTCTCATGGATTCACCACCAAATCACTAAGCTTAATTAAAATTGAGAAATATTTTTTATCCTTATCACTTTGCTCGTTTCCTATGCACTTTATCTTGTCTCAAGAGACAGTATAAATAAACATATGATTCTAAATGATTCTTCTGATAAAAATTCTTTTAATGCGGGCTCTTTCCGCACTTAAAAACAACTTCTCGCATACAAAAATTGTTCTAGATGATAATAAACAAAGAGCTTATCTAAAGTGCTCCACACCATAAAGATAAAGCAGCCATTTCTATAAGATTTTTGATTTATCACCATAGGGCACAAAAGATTAAATCTCTCATCTATCTACCCCCTTTTTACGCTACTATCCTCATAAAAACTATTTTGTTAAGATTCTGTGCCCTTCACTCTTTTGATTCTTACAAGAATATTCATAAAAGATTTATGATTCTTGTGATTTTTATTCACGCACATATTTCTCTTATAATGTGTAGGATAACGTTTTTTTTTGATTCTGAATGCAAAATTTTACATGAGAAAATCATTTTGTATTTGATACTCTCATGCCAATTGCAAAACGATTTACCTTTATAGCAAAAAAGTAATGATATTTTTTTTTCAAAAAAGCTGCTTTTAAACATGTAATTTTATTTTTTTACACTCTTTAAAAAAAGCTGATACTTACAATTTTGATTCTACTGCTACATATTTTTCTTTCTTAAGCCCCTTCTCTTTCAACAAGAGCTGAAATTGTATAAAATTTCTCAAAATATCTCTCTATTGAATCAATCAAAACCATTCCCTTGCACATAAAAAGCAAAGAAATAAAAACTGTTTAAGAAAAAAGTAAAATATCCAACCGTTTTTATGCAAGATTTATCAACGATATTGAAAACTGGAAAACTGTATGATGATAGCGACTTTAAAAGAACACAAGACAACTCAAAAATCCGGTTCCTTCAGTATTATAAAATAAGACACTATTTCAAAAAATGAGCTTAAAATATATTCTTACTCACTTAACTGAAATTATCAAAAATAAGAAACCAGCCCCATAAAGAAAAAGCCATATAATAAAATCGCAATACAACTCCCCAAAACTTTGTACCGCTAAATACCTTGGCACTGTCAAAACGGTATGCTCTTCTCAATGGCAGCTGCTGAAAAACGAAATAAACACTATCTTCAAGCGACTTTATGATGCTGAAAACGATTTGAAACTTCTCGTTCTCCACTAGGAACCAAAGTGCCATAACACCCAGAAAGATAATGTGGTATCAGTTCCAACGCTTGAAAGCGATGTTTTTCGTAAGGACCAGGCATTGCCAAATTTTCTGTTAAACTATTTGAAAAGCCAAAACGTTGATAAAATTCAAAATCCCCTACCAGCAAAATGGCGCCATATCCCAATTTTTTTGCTGTTTCAATTGCATGGCGGACTAAAATTGATCCTATTCCCATACCAGCACATTCAGACGCAACAGCCAAGGGGCCTAAAAGTAAAGCATGTTGTGTTTCATTTTTTTCTTTAGAAAAAGAAACATGCCAAAGACGGACACTTCCCACAAGCTCTCCAAGCACATTTTTAACCACAAAAGAGAGCCCTTGAGCAGCCAAACGACCACGACGTAAAACCTCTGATGATTTACGTTTACGTCCATACCCCATCATTGAATCAAGCAAATTTTCTCGATAAGGCTTATCGGCTTCTTGCTCCAATAAAAGTGTAAAACATGCCCCATCTTTTGTTTGAAAATTAATCATGTTCATCTCTATAACCGCCCTCTTACAGCGCCATGACGAGCATAGCAAAAAATCTAAAAAACTATAGTTAAAAGGAAATGTCAGATCACATATGATCGTAAAGGCTCAAAACCATTAAAAGCAACCGATGCGTAAGTTGTTGTGTAAGCACCCGTTCCATGAATCAATATTTCATCTCCTATCGTTAGGGATAGAGGAAGCGGATAAGGTGTTTTTTCATAGAGAACATCTGCCGAATCGCATGTCGGTCCAGCCAAAATACAAGGCTCCATCACCTTATCATCATGAGGTGTCTCAATAGGATAACGAATGGCTTCATCCATAGTCTCAGCAAGACCATTAAATTTCCCAATATCAAGATAAACCCATCGTACATTATCGTTATCAGCTTTTTTAGATATTAGAACAACTTCTGTACGAATAACACCAGCATTGCCAACCATCGCACGTCCTGGCTCAATAATCGTCTCAGGGATACGATTACCAAAATGCTTTTTCAATGAATCAAAAACTGCTGTACCATAAGCTTGTTCTGTAGGGACATCTTTCAAATAACGCGTTGGAAAACCGCCCCCCATATTCACCAACCTTAGTGAAATTCCTTCTTGTTCCAAACGCTTAAAAACTGTAGAAGCATCCGATAAAGCACGATCCCACGCACTCAAATCAACCTGCTGAGATCCAACATGAAAAGAAACACCATAGGCTTGCAAACCCAATTGGTGTGCCCGTCTTAGAACATCAACCGCCATATCTGGAACACAACCAAATTTGCGTGACAATGGCCACTCTGCACCTTTGCCATCGGTAAGAACACGGCAAAAAACACGTGCTCCTGGAGCAACACGCGCAATTTTTTCCACTTCTTCAACACAATCAACAGCATAAAGTGAAACTCCCAATGCATATGCTCGTGCAATATCACGCTCTTTTTTAATCGTATTTCCAAAAGAAATACGCTCTGACGTTGCTCCTGCTTTTAAAGCCATTTCAATTTCTGCAACAGAAGCCGCATCAAAAGAAGATCCTAAAGAACTTAGCAAACGCAAGATTTCAGGAGCTGGATTTGCCTTTATTGCGTAAAAAATACGAGACTGCGGCAGAGCTTTTTCAAAATTTAAATAGTTATCACGAACAACATCAAGGTCAACAATTAAGCATGGACCTTCAGAACGATGTGTTGCAAGAAAATCGCGAATACGTTGCGTTGCCATCTGCAATTCTCCTTGAGGGAACGCTCCCCCACTCTATGCTTAGACAGCCAAAGCTGCCAAAAGCTAAAGGACAAAAAACACACAACAACCATCCCCATTCTGATTACAAAAAACCAGAAATTAGCATTGCATGCTGCGAAAGAACAGCGCGAAACCGCGTTATTCTATTTTATATGCCTTTTTGATTGGAGTTGAGAAAACCACTTCCGCACTGAAGGCAATGAGGTGTGCCTCTATAGTTATCCCAGCATTTAAAAGCTGGAAGACACCAGAAAGGCCCGCACCGTCGTTGCTTCAAGATGTCCTCATTCTTGCAATTGGCTGTAAGAATGACTGGAGCGGTTAGTTCCAGGTACCGTACCGGTTAATCTCACCATTTGAGAACCAGCGGACACCCACAGGCACGTGCGACTTTGGGCAAGGCATCCTATAAAACGAATTCTTTCTCATTTCAATCATTTTTTTAATTTTAAACATTTTTTAATTCTTAAAGATAAAATGATGCGAAAAAACAACACTCTCCCCCACCAAACAAGGTCATTCATCCACTTTCATGGGATCACTCCCCTCATGTAAAACAGAATACCCCAAACGGAATATAGTTGGGTTGTATCTTCACGTACTTTCTTTAAAGAAACATTTCTTAAAGTGCTCGAGCCAACTTCACACCAGCGCCCATAAATGATAGAATAGTACCCCCAATAAAATAATATAAAATCTATTGAACCCACTATTTTTAGGCTTCATAAAAGAGCAAGCTGATCATCATCACACACTAAGCCCCCAATGTTGTGACAGCCCTTGACATTTGAGACGATTAATAAGAGGCACGTCCTTCTTGTATTGTTTTACTCCACGTGACTTTCCCCGCTTGTAACGTGGAAGAGATATGGTTTTTATTGATTCAACCATAGAAACAGGCTTGGAATGAGAGAATCCTGACGATATTTAGATCTCTTATTCAAGATGTAAATAGCCAATTATTATAAATCAATGTGCTAAATTGTTCGTAAATGACTTTTCTATTTTAAAATGAAAAGTATTTGAAATACTCAATCCTATAAAATAAAAGAAAGCAAACAATCTATAATGATTACTTATAAGTCAAATAATTTAACATAAACAAAAAGACCGAATAATATCCGGTCTTATAAAATATTTTTCTACTAATATTAAAAAACTCTTCTCTCTTAAATTTAAGAGAAAAACGCTACAATTTAAAGCCCTACACTGCGATATCCTTATGTCCCTTGATGAGAATCAATTGCACGCAACTTCAACAATTGAAACTGCCTATGGCGCTCACGAAAGCGCTCTCTATCGGCTTCACTACGCGTGTTATAACAAGCATCACAGGAAACACCTTCCTCATAATGAGGCGATAATTTGCTTTCAGCATTAAGAGGAGAACGACACGCGCGACATAATTCGCGTCCACATTCTTCAAGACCATGATGAACAGAAACACGCTCATCAAAAACAAAACACTCACCCCACCATAAACTTTTCTCTTTTGGAATTTTTTCTAAATATTTGAGAATACCTCCTTTTAGATGGTAGACTTGCTCATAACCAAGATCACGAACATAAGCTGTTGATTTTTCACACCGAATACCACCTGTACAAAACATGGCAATTTTCTTTTTTTTCTTTAACTCAGCCTCATGTTTACGCACCCATTCAGGAAATTCGCGAAATGTTTTAATCTGCGGATCAATCGCTCCTTGAAAACTCCCTATTGCATATTCATAATCATTACGCGTATCGATCAAAATTGTCTCTTCATCTTGAATAAGAGCATTCCAATCTTCAGGATCCACATAAGTACCAACAACTTTTAGCGGATCAACCCCTTCAACCCCCATTGTCACAATCTCTTTTTTCAACCGCACTTTCATGCGATGAAAAGGCATTTTTGATGCCCATGAATATTTAATCTCCGGCGTTTGAAACGCTGGTTCAGCCATAATAAAGTCCACCAATGCCTCAATTGCCGCACAAGAACCAGCAACTGTTCCATTAATTCCCTCTTGTGCTAAAAGCAGAGTGCCTTTGATATCCTTTGCTTGACATAATTCCTGCAAAGGTTTTTGTAATTGATGATAATGTTTCAAATCTGCAAAGCAATAAAGTGCAGCAACTTTAAAATTCTTTTCCATGTGTTTTGCCATAACGCGCGTTTCATTCAATTTCAAGATTTATTCATGTACTCTTTAACATATTGTGCTTAATCAAACGATACAAACAATATCATCTCCAAGAAGAAAAAATATCATGTGCCAAAAAAGAGAAAAGCTTTTATTATATCTCCAAGGACAAACTGTTATACCTGTTTTGCTCATTGACAATCTACAAAGTGCTGTACCCTTAACACGCGCTCTTGTCAAAGGTGGATTAAAAACAATTGAGATCACCTTGCGAACACCAAATGCCCTCAAAGCAATTCAGAAAATTACACAAGAAGTCCCTGAAGCAATTGTTGGAGCCGGCACAATTCTCAACACAACACATTACGAAAAAGCCGAACAAGCTGGAGCCAAGTTTATTGTAAGCCCCGGATTATCCAATGAACTAATCAATTGTGCAAAAAATAGTGAAATTCCCCTTCTTCCCGCTGCAATGACCCCAAGTGAACTCATGCAAGCATTAAACAAAGGCTATTCATATCTTAAATTTTTCCCTGCTGAAGCTGCTGGAGGTATTTCCTTCATTGAAGCTTTAGCATCTCCCTTCTCTGATATCCGGTTTTGCCCAACAGGCGGTATTACACAAAAAAGTGCAACACAATGGCTCCAACTGCCCAATGTCTTCTGCGTTGGTGGTTCTTGGATAGCGCCCCAACAACTCATTGCAATAAGTGATTGGGATTCGATTGCTGCATTAGCATATACCGCATCACAACTTCCCTCTCCCTCAAAAAAAGCTCTTTCTACAATATAATATAAAGTGCAAGAATATCAGCCCCTTCAACAAGACCAAAGCTTTCACACATCCTTACGCAATCTTTTAACATTGCCATGGAACCACAAATCATCACCCGATCTTCATCGAGATGAATTTTGGGGAGTGCTATTGTTTCAAAAAAGCTCCCACTCTCCATAACAGTCGTAATACGCCCCATATGCTCAGAAAGCTCACAAGTAGTCATAGGATAAAATTTCAACTGTTGTGCATATGCCCAATGAATGAATCTTGTTGCAAAGAGAAAACAAGATCTTTTGCACAAATTAACTCATTCTTTTCGCGCGTTATTTAAATAAGAACAACTTCTGAAAATTTTTCATAAGTGTCAGAATCACGAATAAAGCTTGCAAAAGGAAAAAAATCTGTACCGCTTTGAAAGAAGATAAAGCACCAATTTTCCCACCCATTACTCCACAAAAGCGCGCTCTACAACATAAGTAGCAGGAGCATTATTGGCCCCTTCAACAAGACCAAAGCTTTCACACATCCTTGCGCAATCTTTTAACATTGCCATGGAACCACAAATCATCACCCGATCTTCATCAGGATGAATTTTAGGAAGGCCAGTTGTTTCAAAAAAGTCCCCACTTTCCATAACCGTCGTAATACGCCCCATATGCTCAGAAGATTCACGAGTAGTCATAGGATAAAATCTCAACTGTTGTGCATACTCTCCAATGAGTGGATCTTGTTGCAAAGAGGAAACAAGATCTTTTGCATAAATTAACTCATTCTTTTCGCGCGTTGTTTGAATAAGGACAACTTCTGCAAACTTTTCATAAGTTTCAGGATCACGAATAAGGCTTGCAAAAGGAGCAATTCCCGTCCCAGTTGAAAGAAGATAAAGACGTTTTCCAGGAATAAGAGCATCAAGAACCAGCGTTCCTGTAGATTTTTTACGCATGAGAACTGTATCACCAATTTTAATTTTTTGGAGATGCTCGGTTAAAGGTCCCCCTGGAACTTTTATCGAAAAAAACTCAAGCTGTTCATCCCAAAAGGGGCTTGCAATCGAATAAGCGCGATAAATCGGCTTTTCTGCATTTGGCAAACCGATCATAACAAACTCACCCGAACGAAAACGAAAACTTTCCGGACGATTCAGACGGAATTTAAATAACCGATCTGTGTAGTGACAAACCTCTTGGACAGTAAGGGCGAACACATTCTCAGGAATCGGAAAATTTGCAACGCTGCTGATGCTTGACGGAACATTGGTAGCAGACGTATTCATACTCTTCCCTATATTTTATTGAACGTTAAATTTCGAATCCTTGACGTGATATAGTACTTGCACAACCATCTGCCAACAATTTTCTTAAAACAAAAGCCTCAAGGTTAACACTTTTATGTCAAAATTAAATAAATGAATCTAGCGCGCGCTATCAGCGATAAAATTGATTTCACTTAAAACCAATCAAAGACTAGAAAGTAAATATTGGATACCCAATCCATCTTGAAAATAAATAATATCCAAATCAACGGGTTTTCTAAGTCAACAGTTTTTAATGTATCAGAAAATGTTTACACACTGTTTTCCATTTAACAAAAATAATTTTAAGTGCATAAGACGACATCCAAAATTGCACAGATAAGTGATCTTTCCCCTCATGGTAAAAAACTTGTAATGCATTGATTTAACGTGGTTAATTTAATCATTTTATCTTCTCTGAATAAGCAGCCAGTGCAATATTTAATCAAAACAATCGCACCAGCAACAACAGCCTAATATTGCACTCTTCAAAATGATACAATACAATAAACTATGTTTATTTTTTATATGCCTAAACTAGGGAAAATAAGTAAAAAGTTTATGTTTTACAAATTATTAGAAGATACCATGTTGATAACAACACAAATAAAACTAAAGTATCTCTTATATCCAAAGTAGCATTTTACATAAAAAACGACTTTAATGGCAGTATAGGATTCTTATGATTTTGACCATAGAAAATAGTGCCTTTCCCTATATCGTAAAGAACCTCAATGAAATAACCAAAAAACCCCGTATTTCACGAACACAGATAAGCTTTTAAAATGAAAAAATCCGTTAATGATGAAATAGATACATCACTCTATGCAGCTGTAGCAACCGTCGATGTCAGTGCCATTGTTGCCAATTATATCACTTTAGCCAAACGTGTAGCTCCAACGCAATGTTCAGCAGTTGTAAAGGCAAACGCCTATGGATTAGGAGCTCACAAAATTGCTCCTGCCCTTTATCAAGCTGGTTGTCGCACTTTTTTTGTCGCCCAAATCATAGAAGCACTCCAATTAAAAAGCATTTTACCATCAAATGTCACGATTTCCCTTCTGAATGGACTTCCACACTTAGCAGAAGAGTTTGTCGCACAATCTGGTATTGTTCCTGTTCTAAACTCTTGGAATGCCATTGAAAATTGGCAAAAAATTTGTCAAAAAAAAGATAAAAAATTTCCAGCAATTGTTCAAATCGATACCCATATGAACCGATTAGGACTTAATCAAAAAGAATTACAAAAACTCATCAAACACCCTACAATTTTCGAAAAAGCAGAAATAAAATATATTCTTAGTCACCTTTCTAACGGAGAAGATGATACCCATCCATCAAATTATGCCCAATTGACTGCTTTCAAAACGATCCTTGCGCAATTGCCTGCTTGCAAAGTTTCCTTTGCCAATTCTGGAGGTATCTTTCTAGGATCAGATTTTTATTTTGATCTTGTTCGTCCCGGTATTGCACTTTACGGAATCGCCCCCCAAGAAAAACACACATCCCTTCTAAAACCTGTTTTAAGACTTGAAGCCCAAGTCATTCAAAGCCGCGTTGTTGATATAGGAGCACCTATTGGTTATGGAGAAAGCTTTATAACCAACAGACCAAGCACTCTTGCAACCATTTCTATAGGCTACGCAGACGGCTGGCTCCGTGCTCTTTCGAATAAAGGAACAGTTTATTTCAACGGGCACAAACTTCCCATGGTTGGGCGGGTTTCTATGGATTCCATTATTGTAGATACGACCGATCTTGAACAAAAACCTCAAACAGGTGACTGGGTAGAACTCATTGGGCCCCATCAAACACTTGAAAAAGTATCTATAGATGCCGATACCCTTCCCAATGAAATTCTAACATCTCTTGGCTCCCGCTATAAATACATTTACACATAAAAACTCTTTAAAAAAATAAATTGATAAAAATCATCCTTTTAGAAAATTAAGGAGCTTTTACAAAAGATTTTACAACAATCAACCACATAGAATGGTCATAGACACCGTACATTCACAGAAATCTCAAAACAGACAAGTTGATGGACTGTTTTATGGAAGTAGCTTTCACCCAAAATACAAAAACATAGCCTTTCCCCATAAATTGACAAAAAAGCATCTACTACAAAGTTTTTAAAATTAACTGCCCAATTAAAATCATTCGCTTGCATACCACAAGCTGAACTATGTGTAGATAAAAATGATTTAAGAAAAGAATAATGCTTCTAATGAACCGCCTCAAATACCAAGGGCTGTAAGCAGCACCCACGAGCTGGAAAAGTGTATGATAGTGCCAACTTCCTTCTTCATAGAGCGTAAAGATTGGGGGGAATCAATGGATTTACCCTTACACCATTCACGAGCGCCGTCGCGAAATGGGATTGGGAGCGAAGTGTCTCTTTAAAACAAACACGTGAATTAACAACTCAAGTATATTCTTTTTGAAGCGTTCTGTTTTACATGAGGATCATTCCCCCACTAAAGAACACAATAAATATAAAGTATGGAGCAATGTGTAATCCCCATTATTAAAAAAATATTACTTTAAATGCTTTTGAAAGCCGCAAAGCTGAATTAAGAGGAGATGACAAACTGAGGATTGATTTTCACCTTTACGGCTTTACATTTTCCCAAAATTAGATTGTCTTCCAGTTTCAAAGGTTACGTCAACAGAAATACACAATCCCCCCGCCCTCATCTGACAGACAAAAGCAGGAACGACTCATAAAGCTCTTTTTTTCTCAATCTCTGACTTAAAACATGTCGCTGCGTTAAGTTTGGATGTTGATTTACAGGCAACAGCGAAAGAACACGGGCTCTTAGAAAAACAGCGCCGTAAAGTCACAAACTGACCTGCAATGAAGTGGAAAGATGTGCCGGCTTTTATAAGACCCCTTGTAAAAAAAACCATAATACATTTGACTTTGCGTTTGCTCATTCTAACAGGTGTTCTTACATATTTTTTCATCATATTTACAAAAAGCAGATTAAAGAGCAATATTTAGACAATTCTTGACTCGAAAAGATGCAACAACAGAGTTTCGCGTGTCTTTATCATCAAAAACATTAAATTTGATTTTATTCTTTCTACAACCGGTCGTCGTCACCTTAATGAGAAGTAGTATATCACAACACATGCAACAGACGTGCCCCTATCCTCATAGGTTTCACTCTCGTTTACATGAATTAGCTGGCTAAACCGATGCCGACTAGTCACTAAAACCATGTCATACGGTAGAAGACAAAGGAGAGCATGCCTATTGCCGACAAAACACAGCTTTTTTGTCGACTTTTTCGATTTTGCTCATGTTGTAAAAAAACAATGCAAAATTCTAGAAAATAGACAAATAACGCCATCATGATCAACAAGTAAAAAACCCACACAAAATGTGTGGGCTTTTTTTGTTTATGCAAATAAATAAATTAAATACATATTTGTTATTTAATAGGTATTTCCCAATGGCGGGCACGAACAAATGAGCATTCTGTCTCCCGCAACATTATCAATACGCGATACAGGAGGCCAATATTTATTGGCTGGATCAAGAGAACTGTTGGGAAAAGCCGCTTCTTGTCGCGAATAGGGTCGTGCCCAAGCATCATCTAAAGTATCTGCCACTGTATGAGGGGCATTCACCAATGGATTATTGTCTTTTGGCCAAACCCCGCTACCAACTTTCTTAGCTTCTTCAGCAATAGAGAGTAAAGCATCACAAAAACGATCAATCTCTGCTTTTGGTTCTGATTCCGTTGGCTCAATCATCAAAGTTCCCGGAACAGGGAACGACATCGTGGGCGCATGAAATCCATAATCAATGAGACGTTTTGCAATATCATCAACACTCACCCCATACTGCTCTTTCAACACGCGTGTATCCACAATACATTCGTGCGCAACACGTCCATGCTTGCCCCGATAAAGAATGGAATAAGCGGCTGAAAGACGTGCCGCAATATAATTGGCATTTAAAATGGCTATTTGTGTTGCATATTTTAAGCCATCAGCCCCCATCATTCGAATATACATCCATGTAATTGCAAGAATAGACGCACTTCCATAAGGAGCAGCAGAAACCGCATGTGTTGTCCCATCCTGTTCATGACCTGGTAAGAATGGTTTGAGATGCGCTGCAACTCCAATTGGTCCCATACCAGGACCACCACCACCATGAGGAATAGCAAATGTTTTATGAAGATTCATATGACAAACATCAGCGCCAATATCCGCAGGACGAGCAAGACCCACAAGGGCATTGAGATTAGCACCATCAAAATAAACTTGTCCGCCATTTTCATGAATAATAGAACAAATTTCCTTAATGCTTTCCTCGTAAACACCATGGGTTGAAGGATAAGTAATCATGAGAGCAGCCAATTTATCTTTATGCAATTGCGCTTTCATTTTGAGATCGTCTACATCAACATCACCATCGCTTAAACATTTTACCACAACGACTTCCATCCCTGCCATATGGGCCGAAGCTGGATTGGTACCATGCGCAGATGCAGGAATAAGACAAACTGTACGTTGATGTTCTCCCCGTGATTGGTAATATCGTCGGATAGCCAAAAGACCAGCATATTCACCTTGAGCACCAGAATTTGGCTGAAAAGAAACTTGCGCAAATCCTGTAATTTCGCACAACCACGCATTTAACTGGTTGATCATCTCCAAATATCCCGCTGCATCCTCTTGTGAAACAAAGGGGTGTATATTGGCCATGCTCGCCCAACTCACAGGCATCAATTCAGCAGCTGCATTAAGCTTCATTGTACAAGAACCAAGAGGGATCATAGCACGGTCCAGCGCCAAATCCTTATCCGCCAAACGACGCAAAAAGCGCATCATATCTGTCTCTGAATGAACAGCATGAAAAAAAGGCTGAGAAAGAAAAGCAGCATCCCGTTTTTTTCCATAGAGCTGTGGAGAAACCTGATCGCCTAATTGTGCCCCAAAAAGCTGCGCTAAAGCACCAGCATCTTCTTCTGTCGATAATTCATCAAAATTGATTGCAATAGTGTCATCATCGAGAACACGAATAAGGCGTCCACCTATTTTGGCTTGATGCGCAATCTCTCGCGCTTTTCCCTTAACAGAAATACTCACACAATCAAAAAAGCTTTTCCCTTCAACATGAACCCCTGCTGCTTCTAAACCAGCAACAAAACGACATGTTAAATGATGAATTCGCTGCGCAATTTCTTGTAAACCTTTTGGCCCATGCCAAACAGCATAAGCGGTTGCCATATTAGCCAATAAAGCCTGCGCTGTACAAATATTTGACGTCGCTTTATCGCGCCGAATATGTTGTTCGCGTGTTTGCAAAGCTAAACGAAAACCAACACGCCCTCTCGTATCCACGGATTGACCAACAATACGCCCTGGAATAAGCCGCGTTAACGCATCACTCACGGCAAGGTAACCAGCATGTGGACCACCAAATCCCATTGGAACGCCATAACGCTGCATAGAGCCAACAACGATATCTGCCCCCCATTGAGCCGGTGGCTCCATAAGGGTAAGCGCTAAAGGATCAGCCACAACGATAACTAAAGCTCCCTTTTCCTTTGCCTCTTTTATGATCTCACTGTAATCATGAAAAGAGCCTTTTGTATCTGGCCAAGATAAAACAATTGCTGCTGTATCAGAAGCAATTTCGCCATTTTGGCTAATCTGAATCCCTTGTGTTTCAGCACGCGTTTGCACAACACTCAAAATCTGAGGATGTAAAAGACTCTGAAGAGAAATTTTTGTTTTTTTCTCACGGGAAAAGCGAAAAGCGAGAGCATTGGCTTCAGCTAAAGCAGTTGCTTCATCAAGAAGAGAAGCAGCAGCAACAGGCAAACCTGTTAGTTCACTAACCAATGTCTGAAAATAAAACAAAAGTTCTAAACGACCCTGGCTAATTTCTGCTTGATAAGGCGTATAAGCAGTATACCAAGCCGGATTTTCAAACAGATTTCGTAAAATAACCGGAGGCACATAAGTTCCATGATATCCTTGTCCAATAAAACTTTTGTGCACATGGTTACGCTCCATCATCTTGGAGAGTTCTTCCAAGGCTTGTCCTTCACTAGCAGCCTCTGGAAGATTCAATGAACGTCCCAAGTGGATAGAGTGTGGAACAGCTTGAGAAATGAGTGTATCAACACAATCAAGCTCTAAAACATCAAGCATTTTTTGTGTTTCATCAGGACGAAGCCCAATATGTCGAGAAGAAAAAGAACGCTCGATCATGCCACTCATCCAATCAAAGCCTTATAAGCATCTTTATCCAACAACCCTTCCAGTTGTGTCTCATCCTGCAATGTCATTTTCCATAACCAGCCTTCTGTTTCGGATTTCTGATTCACCAGTTCAGGATTATCAGCCAAGGCTTCATTTATTTCGACCACTTCACCATCAAGAGGAGCATAAACATCTGAAGCCGCCTTCACTGATTCCACAACAGCCGCCGCCTCTCCTTTGGAAAGTTTTGTTCCACTTTGTGGTAAATCAACAAAAACCAAATCCCCTAATTGCTCTTGCGCATAATGCGTAACCCCAACAGTCACCACTTGCCCTTCAACGCTAAGCCATTCATGGTCTTGTGTAAAATAAGTTTTAGACATAAAAAATCATCCTTTAAAATAACGTTGTTCAACAAAGGGAAGTGAATGAACTGATAGTACAATCTTTTTGCCTCGCAGTTCTGTAAAGACTTGTGTCCCTTCAACTTTAAAATCAACAGGAACATAACCCATCGCGACAGGACCATCAAAAGAAGGACCAAAACCACCTGATGTTACAACGCCAATCTCATTACCTTGATCATCAAGAAGTACCGCACCGGCACGAATAGGTTGACGCGTTTGCGGTTTTAATCCAACACGACAACGAGCAGGTCCTTTTTGCAGTGCTTCAAGAAAAGCTTTTGCACCATAAAATTGTGCTTTTTCTCGAACACTTTTAGGAACAGCCCATATTAGAGCCGCATCAATAGGTGTCGTATCAGGGGTAATATCATTTCCATGCAAACACAGCCCTGCTTCCAACCGCAAGCTATCGCGTGCTGCAAGTCCAATCCACTCAACACGAGAATCACTCAGCAATTTTTCAGCCAACATATGCGCATGCCCTATAGGCAAAGCAATTTCAAAACCATCCTCTCCCGTATAACCAGAACGCGTTATAAACCAATCCTGCTGTGGTTCGAATCCTTGCATAAAGAACAATTCATTCCCTGGTAAATCGGCATCAGCAAGAACAGCTGCCGCTTCAGGACCTTGAAGAGCAAGCAATACCCTTTCAAGGGCAATCACTTGACATTCAAAATCAACCGCACGCTTTTCCAATTCTACGAAATCAGCCTGTGCATTCCCAGCATTGGCGACCAACATAAAACGGCCCTCTTCCAAACGGGTAATGATAAGATCATCAAGAATACCAGCCTGCTCATTAAGCAAATAATTATACCGTGAATGCCCAATCTTTAAAGCTGCTGCATCAATGGGAAAAGCATAGGACAAAAATTCCACGGCTTGTGCCCCTTCAACCGCAATCAATTTCATATGAGAAATATCAAAAAGTCCTGCATGTGCACGCGTATGAAGATGTTCTTTCAAAACGCCAAGAGGATAAGTTAAAGGCATGTTCCAGCCCGCAAAAGCACCAAATTTTGCTCCTGCTTTTTCATGCAAATCATATAAAGGAAGTGTTTTTAAAAAAGATGTTTCTTGTGTTGTGCCCATAATAACTCCAAAGCTGCGCTAACGCCCACAGAATATGGCCGTCTCTGCCCCCTCTGTCATCAACCTGAGAGACTCGCGAAAAGATTTTTCGCTTACACCTTCGGCGCGGGTTCTCCCGACTTTCCAGATCTGCCTTCTTCCTTTTACGGTCCTTAAAGCCTGAGAGATTATGGGCTATTTCCCCTTCGGCGGCAATGCGAAAATTTGCAATCTGCACTCTCCCGCAAAAGAATGAAAGAAACAATAACGCTCTTTCCAGCATATTTAAACCTATAGCCTATCTTTATCACACTGTCATTAGTAAAGTGATGAAAATGTTCTCATTTTAAAACTTGCATAAGCTACTTCAAAAGATTTATAATAGTGTCCTTTTGAACCTTACAAAAATTGCAAGGAACACATTTTAGGAAATTTAAGACAAAAATCAAAAGCTATAAACAAAAATACCTCTTGAAAATCATGCAAAACGTCACACACTAAAAAGATCGCAAAGCAATATTCTTTCGCGCGCAGTTCAACCTTAAAGATAGGGTTTCATATTCTTTATTTAGAATTAAGGACTTCAAGTATTTTATAAGTATGATTTTAATGCACAAGAAGTGGTTTTTCTGCTTTACTCCATAGTGTCATAAATTGCGACTATCTATAGACTAAAACTACCGAACAAAGGTGACAAAATACTCATGAAAGCTGGTAATATCTCTTACAATTGCGAAAATGATCTTCCAAAGCAAATTGCTCTTTTTCCTTTAGAAGGTGCACTCTTACTACCCGGTGGTTTTTTATCACTCAACATTTTTGAACCAGAATCACTTGAAATGATTGAAAACGTTATGGTAACTGATCGTCTATTGGGCATTATTCAACCACTTTCATCGGATACAGACCGCTTCTCTACACAACTTTATAAAACAGGCTGTATAGGGCGCATTACAAACTACAGTGAAACAGGAAATGGACAACTGTTCATTATCTTACAAGGTGTTTGCCGCTTCACCTTAGAACAAGAATTGACAAACACAAAATCCTATCGAACAGCTCTCATCCAATCAAACATAAAAGACTTGCAAGAATTTGATATTGAAGAAAACATTAACCGAGAGAACTTACTCGACGTTGTAGAAAAATATCTAACCATACATGAAATGGAATATAATTGGAGCAGTATCATAGAAGCCCCTACACCTATATTGGTTAATGCTTTTTCAGCCCTTATCCCCTTTACACCAGCAGAAAAACAAGCTCTCCTTGAAGCTCCAGATATCGAAAGCCGTGCCCAAACTCTTCTTGCATTAACAGAGCGCTCACTCATGAAACAAACAAGAACAGATTACCGCTTAAACTAATGAATGTCCCAACATGAAAAAAATGACCACAGATCCCAAAATGCTCGAATTGCTCGTCTGCCCAATAACGAAAGGCACTCTCTCTTTCAACCGAAAAACACAAGAACTCATTTCTCTCAAAGCCAAACTTGCCTATCCTATTCGTGATGGCGTTCCCATTATGCTTGCCTCAGAAGCGCGCCCTTTGCAAAACAATGAAGAAATAACGCATAAAAAATAAAAAACCCTCATGCAATTTTCCTCTACAAGCCCACTGCTATCAATCCTCTATCAATATGATATCTCAATATCTACGATTTCTGAAAAAAGAGTTTTACAATAAAGATATTTATATCGCTTTACACCTTGTAACAAAAGCCAAAAATATCATCAGATTTATCTCATTCCAGCCTGTTCATACTGAAGCAATCAAAACCATTCGCTTGCACCACACAAGCATCTGAATAAAAACAATTAAAAAAGGGAATAAAAATGGCTCTTATGAACTTCTTAAAAGCAAGAATTATAATAACATTTTGAACCAACTCAGGTAAATGAAATTTATTTATTAAATATAAAATTGTTATATTTCATGAACTTTACGTTATACCCTTCACGAGCAACATGTTTGAGATACCTCGATTTAAGATGAAGAAAAACGATAAGCTGTATCATCTTATGTATACCATATCGGGACAAGAATATTTATCTGTTTGTTTACTTTTCAAAGCGGGGAAACAGCCTAATTTTGGGGAGAAAACATAAAATCGTAAAGGAGAAAATCACCCCATTACCTTGCCATCACCCTTTAATTTCGCTTTACAATTTTTACAAGTATCTAAAGTATCTCAAGCAATATTTTTATGTATAATATACGCATTAATTACGTGAAAACTTGAAAAAACAAACAAGAAACACTGTTGTAATTTCAATTGACGATTGAAAGTAATTGCCTTATGAAGGAGGCTTGTGTTTTTGGTTGTATACGCGACAATCAAATAGGGTCTGGAAGCCCGAAAAACTCAAACTAGAAATAAAACCGCTTTTGCGGATATCCCGGAATTTCCGGGGGCTCTTGTTATGTCCAAGTGCTTTCAGCACTAAAAGCAAGGGGCTGTTTTGAGTCAGCACTGCCAGACCCCGGAAACACTTATTCCATAAAAACATAATAAATTCAGTGTGTTACATGCAATTATTTTATATGAATCCACTTAAGAATCCACACTTTTATGCATGATTCATTTGACCATTTTTTATATAAGATTGCCATGCATGAATAGACCATAAAAAGCAAATCATG
>NZ_JBHINS010000081.1:0-185144 GCF_042195095.1 Bartonella sp. CL435QHHD | reverse complement strand
TCCACATAAAATTGATGCGGTCCTAACATCATCAAAGGATCTCTCATAGGCTCCCTCCCCTCATTCTGTCCCGCCATGCAGAGCGTTAGCGCGTGCCTGTTGAATGGCATGGGCAACCGCACGACCAGTGACAACAGGATCACGGGCGCCATTGACATGCACCGTGACATTTTGATTGTGTGTGATGGTGGAGCGCTCTTTGCCTTTTGCTTCTGTGAAAGGGGAATTTGCACGCCCCGCCCCCGCAAATTGTGCTATGGGCTGGATTGGCGTTTTGCCCCCCAAAAAACTTGGCAAAAACTCTCTTAAATTAATGGACCCAATCCACCCCTTAATGCGATGAGGCAAAGATTTACAAAAATCCATCAATTGTGAGATGGTGCCCATAAAACCATCGACAATCCAACTTGCTAAATCTTCCCCAGCTTGTTCCATACCAGCCTTGGCACCCTCAGAGATGCTTTTCGCGGGCAAAAAAACTCTTCAACCATTGCCAAAAATTGGAAAGGCTTTGTTTAGCCCATCCCCAAAAGCTTCTAAATAAGCCGGCATTTCTTTGCCATACCAACTTTGCGACAATTGTACTTCCTTCACAAGCCCCCCATAACGCTGCGCCGTCTTTTCGGCTAAATAAGCCCCATTGCCCCGTGCATCCAAAGCGCCCCCCAACAAACGCGGCAAACTATTCACCACATAAAATAAAATTTCTCTTTGTTGGTCAAACGGCGTATTGCGCAATTCCACCATAAACCGAACACGGCGCACCAAATCTTGTCCCACTTCCATCACCACAATCGACGTCGCATCGCCCGATCTGGCAAGATCAACACCAAAAACATGTTGGCGCCGTCGGTCAAGCCCAATATGAAGAGGTTTTAAGCGCCCCTCACACCAATTAAAAGTAGCTTGACTTCGTTGATAATCCGATTGATTTTTTAAATCATCCACACAAGCAAAACGCAACACTGCAATGTCAGGCGCACAACAATTTTCAATCTGTAAGCGTATTAAAGCAGCCGCTTCTTGATCGGCTGGTATGGCATCTAATTTTTTAAATAGAGTTTCGTAACAGGACCAAGTCCCATTTCACGGCGCTTATTGTGGTGCGTATAGCGAAAAAACCAAGAGCGTGTATTGTCTTTTAGAACATTCAACCATAGCCCTGCCCCATCTCAATAATTTACCCTGTGAAGATGACTTGACGAATGATGCTGATAACCAATGAATAGCCCTCACTTAACGCCCCTCTCGTCCACCTCTTAGATCACCTTTAATTTCTGATTTGAGATTTTTTCTTTAATACTTAATTTTTTATTGGAACATAAAAAATTATCTGCATCAATAGCTCTTGCACATATTTACATAACTTGAATCTTGTTGCAAAAGCCCGCTCCACCCTCTGGGGGTACCATATATTTTTTAATTACGTGTAGCTTATTCATTTTCCGAGTGTTTTTAAATCCAAGAGAAGGTAGAGATGAACGTGAATTTACAAAACATGTTATTTTTATCAAACTTCTTTTTTAATGCTTTAAATTCAGCTAATTTATACCAAGGAAAATATTAAAATTTAAGTTTCTAATGAATATACTAACAACTTCATAACATTGGCAAAATTATCCGGCGGGCTATTATTAAAAGAATCAGAAAGTTTTTTGTAAATTCTTTTCACAAACATTTTCTTCAATAAAGCCACCTGATTCATCAGCCTTAACTTTAGCAAAGATATAACCAAAGTCTTCTAAAGCTTTAATGCGATAAAGAGTGTGATTATAAAATACATGTGTTTCATTTTTTAAAGCAAATTCTTTTCTTTAAAAAGGTTATAGCCTTCTATCTAACAGCGTTGTTTGCTGTAAAATTCAAATTATCTATCTGCTCAACTAAAGAACTTTTATTGTTTAGCTTTTGTGCTTTTTTCAAAGAGATGTGGGCTTTCAAGAATAAGCTTTTCTCGTGCTTTTTGTAACTGTTTAATGACCTCATCAATCTTTGACGGAGAACAAAAAGATTCTTGGCTATTCAACAAATGCAGCCTCTCCTTTCCCTCATATAAACATTGCATCTGAGATTGAAGTATTCTAACTTCTTGAAAAAAAAGACGCCCTGTTTCCTTAAAACCATTATTAAGTGCAAAAAGTTGATCAGAAATGGATAGCAGAATTTGTTTTAAAAAACGCTCATTTTCTTGGCGTTTACGATATTCTAAAATAAGAGCATGGCTTATCTCATCTAACTGTTTTTTTGTAGAATCAATTTGACGCAATAAATTTGGTTTTTCCCCCATATCACCTTTTCTCACCTTCACAAGCATAGCATGAATGTCTAACAACTTAATTGCGGAATGAGATAAATAATCAACAACTGTAGGCGTATTAACATAGTGTTTCCGTGTGATCATCACAAACTCACCTAATGACTGTTTTTTACATTCATCCTGCTATTTATTTTTCATTTTACAAAACCATTCTAAAGAAAGTGCTAAAAAACATTACCTCCAATACATTATTTGATGGAGCTCCTTCTCTCTTTTCACTATCAACGTGGAATCCGTGGAGAGAGAAAACGTACAGGTGTATAAAGAATAAGATGTGTTGTTTTCTCCAACACACTACTACCATCAGCAAGAAGGGCTTGACTAGGTGACAATTCTGTACCTTGCATAATTGTGGAAGCCAAAGAACCTTCTCGAGAAAGAGCCATCAACGTTGGTGAAGATGCAAAGACATTGTGTGCTCCCCCATCCACATGAGAGAAATCAAGAACAGCTATTCCATTTTTACGCAACATTTCAATATCTGAGCCATCGCCCACACGATGATGTCCACCCGTAAGACGTCCTGAAACCGCGAGAGCTTTATCCGTTCTGGATACTAAAATAGCTGTTGGCTGCGGGAGTTTTTTTATATCATTAAGTTGGCGCTCAAATACATCAACATCAATATCGGGTGCAGCCATTAATAAACTTGTAATACGACGAATAGGCCTATATTTTCCCTGTAAAGCTAATGTTCTAAATGCTTCCATTATAACAAAATTGCCCATAGAATGTGCAATAACCGAAATTTGATCAGCATTGGTTTCACTAATAAGCGTTAAAAGCTCTATCAATCCGTCACGGGCAAAATTAGCACTGTCACGATCATAAATATAAAGAGGAACAGATCCGGCAGAAGGCCAAGAATAATGCACAGCGACAACATTTAAAGAATAATCGTGTGTAAACTGTGCTGTACGAAATGTACCATCTGCAAAATTATTATTATACCCATGGATAAAAAGAAAAATTTCTCTTTTTCCTTTTGGCTTTTTTGCTAAAGCAGCATTTAATTGCTGTTTAAACTGTTCTTTATTATCGTATTTTTGCAATGCTACTGCTGCAAAATACTTATCATGTGTAGGTTTATACGCATTTATTTCAACAACTCCCTTTACATGTTGCTGAGGAATTCCTACGTCAACGCGATTATAATGAACTTTATTTGATCGCTCTGCACCATAAGGTTGAGCGTAATTATTTTGCATCATACGACTTGTTGCAACATACACTGGAACGATAGCTTTTGGAGAAACTGGTTTCCCTCCAACTTCCCTTTCTACGGCAGTCATAGAAGGTGTTGCATGCACCCCATGCCAAAGTACAGCACGTGAATCACTACATGCTGGCAATAAAGAAATACAAATAAGAAGTGTTAAATATCTCAGAATCATTATACTTCTCACTGCAATTTCACCCCACCTTATAAAAATATAACATTTCAAATGCATGGATAAAGTAATAAAAAACGAAACATTCTTAGAAACACACCAACAAATAACATACAAAAAAGATTTTTCTATAATACGTATAAATCCCCTCTCTCTAACATAACTTCATCTCATTATAGAGAAACTCACTGCTAACTGGTGCGGTCGAGAAGACTCGAACTTCCACGGGTTGCCCCACAGCGACCTCAACGCTGCGCGTCTACCAATTCCGCCACGACCGCACGTGGAAAGAAAAAACCTTGGTTTTTAGCCTTTAACAAATCATAAAGAAAGGTACAAGCCAATTTTCTTTTTCTCATAATTTATTTTATTCAGACGACTTATAACTTAATAGAGATTACGAGAAATATGGGCTCTACTATGACCTTTGAACCATCATCATAAAATGTGTTTGTGCCGCTTGATCTTTTTCATAATAACCATGAAAGTTTTTTGTAATTGTTGTAGAGCCCTGTTTTTGGATTCCTCTCATAGCCATACACATGTGCTCAGCCTCAATCAATACTGCTAAACCATGAGGCTTCAGATACGTTTTTAACGCGTGAGCCACTTGCGCTGTCATAGCTTCTTGAGTTTGTAAACGACGAGAAAAAATATCTACAACACGTACAATTTTTGAAAGACCAACAATTTTCTCATTAGGAAGATATGCTATATGTGCTTTCCCAATAATTGGGATCATATGATGCTCACAGTGTGAATAAAAAGGTATATTCTTTACGATTACGGATTCATTATATCCTGAAACCTCTTCAAAAACTGTACCTAAGGTTTCTTTAACAGATTGACTATAACCATTAAAAAGCTCGCGATATGCCTTGGCTATACGTTTTGGAGTATCTAAAAGCCCTTCTCTATTTGGATTTTCCCCTATCCATAAGAGTAATGTACGAATCGCTTCTTCCACCTCTTCAATACTCGGACGCTTTTCTTCAGATAAATTTGCGTCTTCTTTAACAACATTACGCATTCAAAAACTCCAAGCTTACTCTATACAAAGCATTTGCTCCATACCTATTTCATTTTGTATAATCTCTATATAAGCGAATTAAAAGTTTAAACAATCACGACTCTTAAAATTTCAGGCAATAGTGCATGATTGATAATATCTATAATGATAAAATACTTAAATATGCTGCACATATAGGCAAAATTGGGCGTCTTAATAATCCTGATGCAACATCAAGAAAACATGCACATCTTTGTGGCTCGACAATCACTGTAGATTTAAAAGTGGAAAATGGTATTATTACGGATTTTGCTCACGAAATACATGCATGTGTGCTAGGGCAAGCTTCGGCTTCACTTTTAGCATCTCATATCATCGGACAAACAACACAAGATCTTAAAATATTGCGTGAAGTTATCTACAAAATGCTAACGCAAAATGGTCCTTCTCCTCAAGCTCCATTTGAGGATTTTTCTTGCTTACAGCCCATTAAAGACTATAAAGTGCGCCATACAGCAACACTACTACCCTTTGATGCAACGATAGACTGCATTCAACAAATTGAAGAAAAATAAATGTTCAAATCACAATCTCAACAAAAAAAATTGACTCGAAATTACACAGGCACTTGGCAAAAAACACCCGGACGATTATTGGGAATTTTCTTAATACGTTTCTATCAAATAACACTTTCGAGCCTTATAGGCAATCAGTGTCGCCATGCCCCGACTTGTTCAGAATATATATATGAAGCGATTGCACGCCATGGGCTTTGGGCTGGTACATGGATGGGACTCTTTCGTATCATGCGTTGTGGGCCCTTTGGAACAGATGGCTTTGATCCAGTACCTATTTCGCTTGGAAATTCTTGCTGTTTTTATAAACCTTGGCGTTACTGGAAAATTTCTGACAAACACAACAAATAATCCTTTTCTTTTTTCATATGTATTGATAAAAAATCAGTCTATAAGCTTTTTACTCAATTTTCACGAAACCATCCGCAATCGTTAGCGGAATTGGATTAAAAGGGTGTTTTTATGTCTTGCTCTATTTCTCTTTTTTTTCCCGATGGTTCAAAACGTAATTACCCCGCCGAAATGACAGGCTTGGAATTAGCAGAATCTATTTCTAAATCACTTGCAAAAAAAGCAGTCGCCTATAGTCTTAATGGTATCACGCGAGACTTATCGGATCCATTGGGACAATCTGGTCAAGTAGAGATTATTACCCGAGAAGATTCACGCGCTCTTGAGCTCATAAGGCATGATTGCGCCCATGTCCTTGCTGAAGCAGTACAAGAACTCTTTCCTGAAACGCAAGTAACAATAGGTCCTGTTATTGAGAATGGATTCTATTATGATTTTGCACGCCAACAACCTTTTACATTAGATGATCTCACTGTTATTGAAAAGAAAATGCGTGAAATTATCCAACGCAATAAACCTATTAGAAAAGAAATTTGGTCTCGTGAAAAAGCGAGAAAAATTTTTTCTGAGAAAAAGGAATTTTATAAAGTTGAACTTATTGATAGCATTCCTGAAAATCAAGATTTAAAAGTTTATTATCAAGGGGAGTGGTTTGATCTTTGTCGCGGGCCGCACATGCAATCTACAGGGCAAATTGGGAATGCTTTCAAATTAATGAAAGTTGCAGGAGCTTATTGGCGTGGCGATGCCAATAATCCAATGCTCACGAGAATTTATGGAACAGCATTTGCAAATGAAAATGACTTAAAAGCCTACCTCCATATGCTAGAAGAAGCTGAAAAACGTGATCATCGCCGCTTGGGACGTGAGATGGACTTATTTCACTTTCAAGAAGAAGGGCCAGGAATGATTTTTTGGCACAAAAAAGGTTGGAAAATGTTCCAAAATTTAATCAGCTATATGCGTAGACGCCTTGATGATCATCAATATGCTGAAGTTAATGCACCACAAGTTCTCGATAGGTCACTCTGGGAAATATCTGGTCATTGGGGCTGGTATAAGGAGAATATGTTCAAAGTAATTCCAGCAGCAGAAGATTCAGATCATGGGAATGTTTATGCCCTTAAACCAATGAATTGCCCTGGTCATGTTCAAATTTTTAAACATGGTTTAAAATCTTATCGTGATTTGCCTATTAGACTTGCTGAATTTGGACTTGTTCATCGTTATGAGCCTTCAGGCTCTTTACATGGTCTTATGCGTGTGCGTGGTTTTACACAAGATGATGCGCATATTTTTTGTACTGATGAACAATTAGCCGATGAATGTCTCAGTATTAATGATCTTATTTTATCAACTTATGCTGATTTTGGTTTTAAAGAAATTAGTCTTAAGCTTTCAACACGTCCAGAAAAACGAGTTGGATCTGATGCATTATGGGATCATGCAGAAAGTATCATGGAATCTGTCCTTAAAACGATTGAAACAAAATTTGCAGGACAAATCAAAACAAGCATCCTTCCGGGTGAAGGAGCATTTTATGGTCCAAAATTTGAATATACATTAAAGGATGCTATCGGTCGTGAATGGCAATGTGGAACAACACAAATAGACTTTAATCTTCCTGAACGTTTTGGTGCATTCTATATTGATAAAGATTCAGAAAAACGTCAACCTGTTATGATCCACCGTGCTATTTTTGGATCAATGGAGCGTTTTCTTGGTATATTAATCGAGAATTTTGCTGGACATATGCCACTTTGGCTTTCTCCTGAACAAATTGTTGTTGCAACAATTACATCCGAAGCAAATGAATATGCCCAAAAAATAACAGCAAAACTTAAAGCTATTGGGCTTTCCGCAACAATAGATCTCCGCAATGAAAAAATTAACTATAAAATACGAGAACATTCTTTACAAAAAGTTCCCGTAATTTTGGTATGTGGCAAACGTGAAGCTGAAACAAACAGCGTAAATATGCGCCGCTTAGGAAGTACAAATCAAACCCTTTTATCTGTAGAAGATGCAATTAAACAACTCTCAAATGAGGCAACACCTCCAGATTTGCAACGTGTAATAAATGCATAATATCACAGAAGATGGTAATACGTTAATTTTTTTACTATAAATCTTCAATTTTTGTACAAAATGAAATGATTTGATATTGTAGTGTGTTTTTGTTTCATGCACAACTACCTATCACCAGAAAGAATCACGTGCTCTCTCTACAAGGTGGTTTGGTGAAAAAGTTGAATGTAAGCTATGAGCTGTTTAAATACAAACAACATAGACAATTGAATATTAATAATAACATTAATCTTTTACTTTTATAATGAAAAAATGCTGCTACTATCATGGATAGATCATTACGATAATTATAGCAACATCAAGCAAGAAGGCTGAAAACAAGATTATATTTATTAATAAAAAATATGTAAAATTAGCTGAACAATGATATGTCTTATTCGTAAGATAAGCTCTTATAAAAAGACAAGATATTGATTTATAATGGTAATATATCGTTATTCATATTAAATAAGGTTTCGAATATCATAGGCTTCTCTCGTTTTAAATATGTTTATGTTGAATCTATCAAAATCATTTGCTTGCACGAAACAAGCAGAATGAGTGTGTGGATAAAAATTATTGAGAAAGAACTTTTAAAATGCCCACAATGAACCGCCTAAAGTGCTAAGGATTGTTGCAATCATTGAGGACCGGCTATAACTATAATGATGATGCTGACTTGCTTCTTTATAAATGTAAAAATAGCAGTACTCAACGAGTTTACCATTAATCATTCACAAGGCATTATAGTAAAATAAGATTAAGAAGCCTTAAGAAACATCTCTTTAAAACAAGCACATGAATTGGTAAGCCAATGGCATTATACATCCCGCAATCTACACTGATGAGATATTGCCTTAATTTTTATAAAGCTAAATCAAAGAAAAATGGCAAAACTCAGCGTTTATTCTTTCTCCTCTTCATATTTTATCAAATTAAAAACTCTTATAAAAAAACTCGTTAAATATACACATACGATACATGACCACTCGTTGAACGTATTAAACTCTGAGCATATCCATAAAACGTCTAAATATCTACGAAACACATATAAAATAAAAAAATATTATTATTATCGTGCTCTATCAAGAACACGCTTACATTCAATGAGTTCAAACAGAATCTCTTGTAACAATGCTTTATCAGTTTTATCTTTGTAAAGATTCACAGAACCGACAGATGTTTCTCCTTCATTCCTCATGAAACTCAAAAGCCCAAAAGAAGATTTCTTAGGCTTATTACTAGCATTTTCAGAAGTTTGTCCTGCATGTTTCTTTTCTATGACCACATTCATAGCATCAAGATCACCATTACCAAATGCAGTCACAAAAGCAACACCATTTTCTTTCAAAAGGCGTTGCACACCTTTTATCGTATAACCCTGATCATATAGTAACTGCTTAATACCATTGAGCAAATCAACATCGACAGGGCGATAATAGCGCCTTCCTCCCCCACGTTTCATTGGTTTAATCTGCCTAAAACGTGTTTCCCAGAATCTTAAGACATGCTGCGGAAGCTCCAATAACTCCGCTACTTCGCTAATTGTGCGAAAAGCATCAGAGCTTTTATCCATTTTGCAACACCTTATTTAAAACAAAATAAATTACTTCACAATGACTCATTCTGTCTCAATTTCTCAACAAGATTAGTCAAAAATAAGACCATCATTGACAACTTACTCAACAGTCTTTTTCTAAAAAACAAAGACCCTTATTTTATACATTTTTTTAACAAATACCAAACATACCATGGCATTTATTTATGAGATATCATTTTTTCTGTTTTGCACGATGCGAATCTAAAATTCTCTGTTTAAGGACATTGGCAGCCTTAAACGTCACAACACGTCGCGGCGGAATAGGTGCTTCAACACCTGTTTTTGGATTGCGTCCAACACGTTCATTTTTACTGCGAACCTGAAAAGTTGCAAAAGAAGATAATTTAACCGCTTCACCTCTTACAAGTGAGTTGCAAATCTCATCCAAAACCAATTCGACTAAAGCTGCTGATTCAGTATGTGACAAGCCCACTCTTTTACAAACTACGCTCGCTAAATCTGCACGCGTTACTGTCTTACTTGTCATTATAACCACCTATTAAAATATTTAAAATTACAAAATGACTTATACGTTTTCTTGAAATATGGTCAAGTAGCCATAATTTACCAACGAATAAGAATTGCTCCCCATGTAAATCCACCTCCCATGGCTTCTAACATGATAAGATCTCCTTCTTTTATTTTTCCATCGCAAACAGCTGTTGTTAAAGCCAACGGAACTGATGCGGCAGACGTATTACCATGTTGATCAACGGTAATCACAACTTTATCTAGTGAAATTCCCAACTTTTTAGCAGATGCTTCAATAATGCGCTTATTAGCCTGATGAGGTACAAACCAATCTAGTTGTGAAGAATCCATACCTGCAGCTGCAAAACAATCATCAACCACATCCGTTATCATACCAACAGCATATTTAAAAACTTCTCGTCCTTCCATACGCAAATAGCCTGTCGTTTGTGTTGTTGAAGGTCCACCATCAACATATAGCTTATCTATATAAGCACCATTAGAGCGCAGTTTTGCAGACAATATACCACGCTCAAAAGCAATAGTCCCCTCAATTTCTTGAGCTTCCAAAATAGCGGCACCCGCACCATCACCAAACAAAACACATGTCGTACGATCTTCCCAATCTAAAATTCGAGAAAATGTATCGGATCCAATAACTAAAATTCTTTTAGCCGCTCCACATCGTAAATAAGAATCTCCTGTTGTTAAAGCAAAAATAAAACCAGAACAAACAGCTTGAATATCAAAAGCAAATCCATGGCTCATTCCCAAAGCATGCTGAATTTCAACAGCAGAAGCAGGAAAAGTACGATTCGGGGTGGACGTTGCTAAAATAATACAATCAATGTCTTTTATTGTAAGACCAGCATTTATAAGGGCGGCTTGCGCAGCTTCAACTCCTAAAGAAACAGTTGTTTCATTTTCACTGGCAATATAACGTTGGCGTATTCCTGTACGCTGAACAATCCATGAATCTGACGTTTCAACAAACTTTGCAATCTCATCATTTGATAAACTTCTTTTTGGCAAAGCACTTCCTACACCACGTATAATTGAGCGAATCATTCAGCTCTTACCTTTTCTTCAAATTTTTCATTTCTATTATAAGAGCTTATCATAAGGACTCTCCATTCATCACCGCTTCATCTTCTTGGTCAAGAAGTGTTTCTTTATTCTCATGAAACCGCCGTAAATCAGCCGTTATTTTTTTTAAAAGTCCATTATTAACCATTTCATAACCAACGCGGATAGCAGAAGCAAAACCATTAGCATTGGCACTGCCATGACTTTTTATAACAACACCATTCAAACCTAAAAGCACTCCTCCATTCACCCTATCGGGATCCATTTTATGTTTCAGTATACGAAAAGCACCTCGCGATAAAAAATAACCAAGAGATGTTAAAAAAGAACTGCGCAGTGCAGAGTTTAAAATCTCCCCTATCTGTCGCGCAGTTCCTTCTGCGGTTTTTAAAGCAATATTACCAGAAAACCCCTCTGTCACAACAACATCGACCGTTCCTTTTCCAATGTCATTGCCCTCAACAAATCCTTTATATTCCAATCCTTCTAATTGCACTTCACGCAATATCATTCCTGCTTTTTTTATTTCATAAAGTCCTTTAACCTCTTCCACCCCCACATTTAAAAGCCCAACACTTGGTCTTTCAGTGTGATATAAAGCGCGAAACATACCCGCTCCCATAACCGCCAAATCAACCAACTGACTAGCCGAGGCACCTATTGTTGCTCCAATATCTAAAACGATACTCTCACTGCGCAGTGTTGGCCAGATACCCGCAATACCAGGACGCTCAGCCTCTGCAAGCATTTTCAAACAAAAATACGACATGGCCATAAGTGCACCCGTATTACCAGCAGAAATGCAAGCATCAGCTTCACCATTTTTTACCGCTTCAATGGCGTACCACATTGATGATTTACCACGTCCATTACGAAGTGCTTGGCTTGGCTTTTCATCCATGCGTGTATAACTTTCTGTAGGGCAAAAGCGCGATACAGAATCCAAACAGGGATATTTTTTTAAAACCGGACGAACAGCCTCCTCTACTCCATAAAACAGAAAATAAATATTTGATAAATATTTTTGTACAATTGCTGCTCCTGCAATAGCTGCTTCTGGACCGTAATCACCGCCCATGACATCCACAGAAATTCTAATCACGCTTGCATATCCCACATCTTTTCATTTTTAAATACATATTATGATTTTTGGCTCCTGAACACTCACACAGCACATCTTGCGAAAACATCGCTCCGCAGAAATGCCGTTTAGCATACAAATAGATATTTTTTGTATGTTTTTACAATCACTTCCAATTTTTCAAAACAGAAAATGGAGAGAATTTTTGCTCTGCTTCTTCTAAATTTTCAACCATATTCATCTGTATCCCCTCTTTACGTGGATAATGATTAATAGACAACTCAAAAAACTCTTCCATGATTGCACCAATATCAATTTTATCATCATAAAACACTTCAGGAGTATCAAGCCCCTCCACATCTAAAAACAATTCTCCTGTATCCTCTGATATTTTAGGCTTCATCAAATTTGAATCTTCAGGAACAAAAACAACCTCAATATTTTCACAAAGGATATTTTCTAATGGTTCTAATGTAACAACACATAACTGCAGTATACGCGCTTGCAATAGACCTTTTATACGCACTCCGCGTTTTTTCCACGGGAAAATATGGAATTTTCCCTCACAAGATTTTACTTCAATTAAATTATGGTTCTGGGCTAAATGTGTACATTCTTTTTTATTTGCACAAAGATGAACCCTTATACCTTTAGCAGGTAGAGAACGTACGGATATTGGATAAGCCAAAGCAAATGTCATTTGAGGAACATTTTGAACATTCATTGACAACTCCCAAACATAAAAACGCATAAAGCACTGTGTTTTTATTTATCTCAAGTATTTATGCATTTTTTTCTTTTCTAAAGAAATTCTATATGGCATAATTTGCTTTATAACAAGGAAACTCAGTGTAAGCTACGGTAGATTAAGTTAAAATTAGAAAAAACTTGAGGTTGCCTTCTTGTCCTACATCTCAGTATAAAAAGGAGATATCATTGTTTCAAATGCCTCACATAATAGCCTTAATCAAACGTAAATTATTAATTGGTCTATCAATAGCAAGCATAGGAATGCTTGCTGGGTGTAGTCTTCTTGATTCTTCAGGTTCGAGCCAAATTTATAGAGAGGGCTATGTTCTTGATAAAAATGCTTTAAGTTCTATCTCTATTGGCTCAAGTCAAGAGCAAGTTCTTTTAACTTTAGGGACCCCTTCATTAAAAACAAAATATGATAATGAAGTTTTTTATTACATCTCACAGACACGTTATCGTGGGATGCAGTTTATGAAAACAAAGATTATTGATCGCAAAGTTTTAGCCATTTACTTCAATAAAAATAATCAGGTTGCAAAAGTTGCAAATTACGGATTACAAGACGGTCAAGTGTTTGATTTTATTACACAAACAACGCCAACTGTAACAAAAGAACATCCTTTCTTAATTCAAATTATAAAAGGCCCTGCGAATTTGCCACGCCATAACTAAATCATATAGTCTACATACCGTTTCAATATTATTAGGTCTGATACTATCAGACCTAATAATAGGGGAATTTGTAGCTCTTAGAGGCGAACTTTTTTTGCCATACTGTCGAGAACTGCATTAACAAGTTTCGGTTCATCACCTTCAAAAAACGCCTTTGCTATGTCAACATATTCATTCATGACAACCGCAACGGGGACATCTTTACGGTTGATCAACTCCCATAAACCTGCTCGTAAAATTGCTCGCAATATAGAATCAAGACGTGAAAGAGACCACTCTGCTGAAAGCTGTTGATGAAGCAGAGGATCAAGCTGCTTTTGATCTTTTACAACACCCGTTATAATCGCCAAAAACCATTGAAAATCAGCTTCAAGATACTGCTCTCCATCAATATCTTTTCCCAAGCGATAAGCCTCATACTCAGCTGCCGTTTCCAACACCCCCGAACCCACGATATCCATTTGATAGAGTGCTTGAACTGCAGCGAGTCTTGCTGCTCCACGTTTATTGGCTGAACGCGGAAAATGTCTGCTTTTTATATCAGCCATATTTAACGATTATCTCCAAATCTCTTTTTTAGAGCGATCATACATAAAGCAGCTTCAGCCGCAAAACCACCTTTATTTTTATCATCTAGTTTTGCACGCACCCATGCTTGTTCTTCATTTTCAACAGTCAAAATACCATTTCCAATAGCCAAGTGCTGATGAACAGTTAAATCCATCAATGCACGACAAGAATCATTAGCAACAATTTCAAAGTGATATGTTTCACCCCGAATAACACAACCAAGAGCAACATAACCATCATACGATATCTTATTTTTTTCAGCAAAAGCTATTGCACTTGGTATTTCTAATGCTCCAGGAACCGTTACAACATCATAACTTGCTTCAGCTTTTTGCAAAGTATTCACTGCACCTCTCAAAAGCGCATCAGAAATCCCCTCATAAAAACGTGCTTCAACAATCAATACGTGAGGCTTTTTACGTATCTCTTTCATCATAATGGAATTCCACAAAAAACGAATCAAAAAAATCAGGGTTATAAAGCATAAAATTCTGAAAACGATCAAGAAAGTTTTGGCTTATTCATCTTCTCTTTTTAAAGCTAAAATTTTTGCAGCATAACGAGCAAGTTGATCAATTTCCAAATTGACCCGATCTCCAATTTTAGCTTGTCCCCACGTTGTCATTTCGAGTGTATGGCGAATAATAAGAACATCAAAAACACAGTCCTCAACACAATTAACAGTTAAAGATGTCCCATTAAGAGCAATAGATCCCTTATTAACAATGAACGGCATAAATTGTCTTGAAACTTTTAAATAAAAACGAATTGCATCCCCTTCATTTTTTTGATCAATGATTTCAGCCAAACCATCAATATGACCAGAAACCAAATGTCCTCCCATTTCATCACCCAATCGAAGCGAACGTTCCAAATTAACAAAAGTTCCTTTTATCCATTGTGCAAGATTCGTTAAACGTAATGTTTCTTCCCACGCCTCGACAACAAACCAATTGGAATCTTCTTGTTTTAATCCTCGTTCTACAATTGTCAGACAAATTCCTGAACAAGCAATTGACGCGCCAATTGCTAAGCTTTCTATAGCATAGCGGGTAGAAATCTTTAAACGCATCCCCTGCTTTAAAGGTTGAACATCTTCAACACAACCAATATCCGTTATAATTCCTGTGAACATAATGTCTTACGTCTCCATTTATAAAAACGGTCATTTCCAAACATTCTTGTCTCAATCTCATGAAACTGCGAGAGATAATTTCCAAAATGAGGGGCTTCAATACGATTTTTGCCTAAAACAATGGGGGTATGAAAACATATCAAATGATCAACACAACCAGCATTCAAAAATTTTTCCCCTGTCTTGACGCCCCCTTCCAATAAAACACTATTAATCCCATGTTTATAAAGCATCTGTAAAAGAGCAAAGGGTTCTACACAACCATTGTTCATCTCGACCGAATAAACAGACACACCATATTGCTCCAATGCATTTTTTTTGCTTTTCTTTGAAAGATCCACATCACAAATAACCCATGTAGGAATTTTTATGGCTGTTTGGACAACTTTTGCATCAAGGGGGATAGATAAATCTGCATCCAAAATAATACGAATTGGTGAGCGCATCTCCATCCCTGGCAAGCGGCAATTGAGTTGTGGATCATCTGCTAATATAGTACCAATACCAACGAGGATAGCATTATTTTGAGCACGTAGAATATGCGTATGGGCATGAGAAAGTGTTCCACTAATTTTTACGCTGCCCTTCTCTCTTTTTCCAACACCATTATCGGCAGAAATTGCCATTTTAAAAGTAACCGCACAGCGTTGTATCTTCCTTATGCACCAATGCGTCCATAAGGATTCAAAAGCCTCTTCAGCTAAAATGCCCTCAACCACTTCAATACCCGCCGCTCGTAAAAGAGCAATACCATGACCATCAACACGCTTGTCACAATCAGTCAGCGCAACAACAACTCGAGAAACACCTGAATCAATAAGTGCATTCACACATGGCGAAGTTTTTCCATAATGCGCACAAGGTTCTAAAGTAACGTAAGCAGTCGCTCCTTGAGCCAAAGAACCTGCCATGTGTAAAGCTTGCACTTCCGCATGAGGACTCCCATGAATAGCTGTTACGCCATAGCCAACAATAAAAGCTCCCGCACCATTATCGTTTTGCACAATTAACGTACCAACAGAAGGATTCCCACCTGTAAGACCGACATGACGTTCTGCTAAACGAATAGCTGCAGCCATAAACCGTTCATCTTGCACTTTTTTATTCATCAAAACGAGATTCTGTATCCGCGATACCCTTTGACAATTCATCTATAACATCGTGAAAATCGCTTGCATTACGAAAATCTCGATACACAGAAGCAAAACGAATATAAGCAATATCATCAATTCTTTTCAATGCTTCCATCACAAGACGTCCAATTTTTTCTGAAGAAATCTCTGGTTCTCCCAAACTTTCCAGCTGACGTACAATGCCAGAAATTGCTCTTTCAATATGATCAGGATCGATATTGCGTTTACGTACAGCCACATCAACTGATCGCATTAACTTATCACGATCGAAGGGTTCACATCGTCCACTTTTTTTAGCAACCAAGAGCTCGCGCAACTGAACACGTTCAAAAGTTGTAAAACGACCACCACAAACGGAACACACACGACGGCGACGAATCACTGCGCCCTCTTCTGCTGGACGTGAGTCTTTAACCTGTGTATCCTCATATTGGCAGTAAGGACAGCGCATCCTTTGTATCCTTAACAAGTGCTAAGATAAGAGTAAAGAGGAAATTGATTCGTTATATCTTTTACCTTTTTCTCAACAGCCATTTCAACGGCATGATTATCTTCATCACTTTTTGCGCTCCGAAGACCATCAAGAACTTCTGAAATCAGATGACCAACTTGAATAAACTCTTTTTCTAAAAAACCACGCGTTGTGGTAGCAGGTGATCCCAAACGAATTCCCGATGTTATAGATGGCGTTTCAGAATCAAAAGGAATACCATTTTTATTGCAGGTAATATGAGCGCGTCCCAAAGCCAATTCAGCACGTTTACCTGTTAGATTTTTGGAACGTAAATCAACCAACAACAAATGATTATCTGTACCACCAGAAACAATATTAAAACCATTACTCTGTAATGTTTTTGCTAAAGTTTTCGCATTAGCGACAACATTGGCACTGTAACTCTTGAAAGAGGGACGCAAAGCCTCCTCAAACGCAACAGCCTTTGCGGCAATCACATGCATTAAAGGACCACCCTGAAGACCAGGAAAAATTGCAGAATTAATTTTTTTGGATAAAGCCTCATCATTTGTCAATATTAAACCACCACGAGGACCTCGAAGCGACTTATGTGTTGTTGTTGTTACAATATGCGCATGTGGAACAGGTGAAGGATGCACGCCACCAGCAACAAGACCAGCAATATGAGACATATCAACGAGTAAATGAGCACCAATCTCATCTGCAATTTCACGGAATCGCTTCCAGTCCCATAGCCGTGGATAAGATGAACCACCCGCTATAATAAGTTTGGGCTTACGCTCTTTTGCCAGCTGCTCAACTTCATCCATATCAATAATCTGATCTTCTCTACGTACACCATAGGAAACAACATCAAACCATTTTCCTGACATATTAACAGATGAACCATGCGTAAGGTGACCACCAGCATTTAAATCTAATCCCATAAATGTGTCATTAGGCTTCAGTAAAGCTAAAAAGACAGCTTGATTCATTTGGCTACCAGAATTAGGCTGTACATTCGCAAAAGCAGCACCGAAAAGCTGTTTTGCCCTTTCAATGGCTAAATCTTCAACGACATCAACAAATTGACATCCACCATAGTAGCGGTTTCTTGGATAACCTTCTGCATACTTATTAGTTAAAACAGACCCCTGCGCTTCAAGAACCGCTCTTGAAACAATGTTCTCTGAAGCAATCAGTTCAATTTCATGTTGTTGACGCTCAAACTCCCCTCTAATTGCATCAAAAATTGCACCATCAACAGTTTGTAAACTATCATTAAAAAAGCGCTTTTGTGCGTCATTTTCTTGCTGAGTCATAAAACACATTCCTAACATAAAAAAATAAAGTCAAGAAACGATAACACAGCAAACCATGCAAACCAAACATTTTAAACCACTTACACTCAAAAATAATGAAGCAAATATTTATCTTATTCTTTGTTATAAAAACAGCGAAAAACTTCCCTCTCAAGAATGGTAAAAAATGAGATTACATTTCTTTTTTTTACACTCTTAATTTGTTTACACCTTTTACAAAAAATATCTATAATCTAAAGAAATTCAATAATTTAATGATTAGAAATAATTTATAATGTGAAAAGCTGAATATAATAGGCAAAGTTAATACGAAGGCAAATAAGAATGCTAACCAAAGTTTTTATTGATGGTGAACATGGCACAACCGGACTACAAATACAAAAACGCTTAGAAAGGCGTACAGATTTAAAACTACTCTCTCTAGCTCATAAAGATCGCCATAATGTTCATCTGCGACAAGACTATCTTAATCAAGCCGATATTGCTATTTTGTGTCTTCCAGATGATGCTGCACGCGAAACAGTTCATTGGCTTAAAAAAAATAAAAACATTAGGATTATTGATAGCTCGACAGCCCACCGTGTTGCACCAGACTGGGTTTACGGTTTTCCTGAAATGACAGCAGGACAAAGAAAGCGCATCCAAGCTGCACATTATGTAACCAATCCCGGATGCTACCCTACCGGGGCCATTAGTTTGATTCGCCCCCTCCGTGAAGCAGGACTACTAGACGCCTATTATCCCATCTCGATTAATGCAATCTCCGGCTATACTGGTGGTGGGAAACAGTTGATTTTACAAATGGAAAATCAATCTCAACAAAATATTCAGGACAATTATTTTATCTATGGTCTTAATCTTGAACACAAACATGTGCCAGAAATCAAAATCTATGGACAAATCAATCAAACCCCACTTTTTATACCAAGTGTGGGTCGTTTTTCTCAGGGAATGATTGTGAATCTTCCTCTGCACCGCCATTTATTCACAAAATCAGCAAACTGTTCTGATTTGCGCGAAATTCTCGCAAACCATTACGATGGACAAAATACCATTTTAGTTGCATCACAAGAAGAAACTGCTTCACTTCAAAGACTTAATCCAGAGTGTTTAGCCAATAAAGATGATATGAAACTGTTCGTATTTGGAAATGATCGTGAAGGTATTTTTAATCTCAGCGCCATATTCGATAATTTAGGAAAAGGCGCATCAGCTGCGGCTATACAAAACCTCGATTTAATGCTTTCAAGCGACTAAACCTCCTTAAACACAAACTTTTATTCAACAACGCGATATGCCCCTTTTGTTGCTCGCCAGTGCGCAACCGCAAAACATAACACTGCTAGTGCCATACTTTGATGAATGAGCCCTAAACTTATCGGAACCTCATGTAACAGTGTTAAGATACCCAAGAGTGCTTGGATAATAATCATAACACAGATAAGAAATGCACGACGAGAATGGGTTGAATGTGGAACATTTTTTTGTACGTAGAAAGCATGAACAACTGAGACAATAAATAAAAAATAAGAAAAAAACCGATGAATAAATTGAACCATTAAGGAATTTTCGAATAAATTGAGCCAAACAGGATGATGTTGCAACAATCCATCAGGAATAATCTGCCCATCCATAAGCGGCCATGTATTATAGACTTTTCCAGCATGAAGCCCTGCAACCAAAGCTCCGAAATAAATCTCTATCAAGACGAGAATAACAAGCCAAGCCGCAAAATATTGCACCTTTTGATTTGCTGGCTTTTCTGAGTATTCTGCAAGTCCTCGAGATAAATAAGTAACAAAAACAATAACAAAACATGCCGTTATAAGATGAAATGCCAAACGATATTGGCTCACACTTGTTAAATTACTTTGCCCAATCCCTGAAGCAACCATCCACCAACCAATAAAGCCTTGAAAGGCGATAAGAATAGGCACGACAATAAGCGGAAGTAAGATATTTTTTTCAACACGCTTAGTCGCCCAAAACCAAATGAGCCCCAATAAAGCAACAAGACCAACAAGACGCCCAAGAAAACGATGCGCCCATTCCCACCAAAAAATGACCTTAAAAGCACTTAAAGTCATATCAGGATTAAGCAGCTTATACTGTGCTATCTGTTGATATTTTAAAAATTCCTCTTGCCATTGATCCGCACCAATCGGTGGAATAACGCCATGTATTGGCTTCCATTCCGTTATAGATAATCCTGATCCCGTCAAACGAGTAGCGCCACCCACTAAGACAATTGCCAAACAAAGCAATAAAATAGAGTAAAGCCACACCTGTATTTGTTTTCTATTTTTCTTTTGCACAGATGTTAAAATGCTATTGTTTAATCTCTTTACTGCCATCTCTGATTGCCCCACGCTTCTCTCCAACTAAAATGCATTTTAAAATTTAAACATTAACTCTTTGTCTATTTTAGTATGTACTACAACTTTAGCAAAAAACAAGCATACCACTATAACATGCGATACATATTTCTTTTTTTACGAAGCTTATGATGCAACAATGCGATAAACAGTCTTTGGAAAGCTGTCTACCATCCGCATCATCCATTCTTGTTCATTAAGAACAGTGTTACAAATATAATAGTCTGTTAGCTCTGCAAATTGCTCAAATCCATATTTTGGTTCACTTGCCATCTCTTGGATGATAAAATCATATTCTTTTTTAAATTCTTGTAATATATGAGAAATATCATTTGAAAAATCTTGTGCAGAAATAGCACTTGTTAACCCCTGAGGAAGAATATCAACCCCCGTATCATAATCACGGTAAATAACATCATGCAACTTGGCATTGCCAGTTAAAATATCACTCAGTCCGCGATGTGGGCCAATGACTTTCTCTATTTGTTGACCAGAAATATCGACCAACAAAATTGTTTTATTCTCTTTTGTGAGATGAAGTGAAAGCTTTGCCGCTGTCCGTGCTGCCTCTGGTCCAATGATTGAAACAATGGTTGAAGCACGCCATTTCAAAACATCAGATAATCCCTCTATCGTAATAAAAGCTTCAAAATTTTTCATTTCTTGAGAGACTAAAATACTCTCATTCTTCTTAAGAGCATTTTCTTTTGATATCAAATCCTCTTCTGAAAGTTGGTCTTTTTTGCTTTTAAAGCACGGATAAAATAACAATATTCCTAGCAAAAGAGTAAGGAAGCTGGCCAATGCACTCACAAGAATATTTTTTCCATAAAGAGCCATAAAAGAAATTGGTGCTAACGTTGTTGGCATAACCACGTGGATATTTGCATTTTGTAAGAGAAGAGGATCATCACTCAATCTCCGATATGAATCAATATTTTTTTCTCTTCGTTGAGCAGACTTGCTCATCGCTTCATTTTGTGCATCGACTGCTGCTTTTATTTTATTTTCAAACTCGTTAAATATTTCATTCAAAGATTGGGATTGATCTTTTACAAAAAAGTTCATTCTTTTTTTGAGCTGTTTTTCTAATTCCGTTGCAATAACCTCATCTGAATGAACTTGATAAACGATTTGTAAAATTTTATTTTTTAATTGATGAGAAACTGTCTCTAATTCTGCAGTCATCGCTTTAATTTGAGGATGTGTCCACCCCAATTGCGCAGCCATATGTGCTCTTTGTGTTTCCAAGAGGTCACGTTTAGATTCCAGAGAAACAATTGCTGAATTGCCTGCAATAAACGATAAAGACAGTAAAGACTGCCCATTTTCACGCATCATATTAATTGTTGAATTCAAACTTGTTAAATGAATACGCTTTAAAGTTGCTTGCGTTAATTGCATCGAAAGATCATGAAGCTCTGTTTGTTTTACACCATGCTGAATAAAAGAATCAACAGATTTACGAAATTCCTGCACGATATTAACGATTGCAGTATTATCATATTGTTTGTCTTCTAATTTATCATTTAACAAAAATTGTTTCTGTTTTATGATTGCTTGTGAAAATGCGGAAAACCAAATTTCCAAACCACGTTGAGCTGCTTCAAGTGTCTCGGCTTCAAAAGTAAGATCGATAAAATCACCATGACGCGATAAATGGATATTTTCATGATTTTTTTTCTTATAAGAAGCACTTAAAGAAAAATTCGAATCATTGAAGAACATAGGCTGTGAAAACAAAAAAGCGATAACATCGTCTTGCTTTTTAATTGGTAATGGTTTTCCTACAGAATCAGATAATGAAAATACTAAAGTTGCTTGGTAACCACGGGGCTGGACAAAATAATACAACCAAATCAAAGATACACATAGCATTTGTAATAGCAAAACAATCAAAATGCTTCGCCATACGGTACGTACGAATAGTCTTTTATTACACTTAAGACTCATCTTTATTTTAACCAGCAAAATACTTCTTCATATTGTTTTATTAAGAGAAAGTAGTAACTATCCTCTTAATTTGCTGTCATATTATTTTGAGATAAGAAAAACATAAAATTTAAGCATAAATGTTCAACAATAGCTTTAAAGAACTTAATTCATATTTTTTTTGATATTCTCTAATTGCTTTTTTGCTTCAGAAGTAATAACGGCTCTAATGGTAATAGACCCATCATCATGTCCTTCTTGCACTATTTCCGCAGAGTTTTCATAAAACCAATCGATAAGCGACATTTCATGAGGCTGTAAAAGATATTCAATGCTTTGCACCTCTCCAAAAATTCGCATTTCAATAGCTCTTAATAATTGATCAAGTCCATCCCCTTTAAGTGCTGATACCATGAGAGCAGGATTTAGTCGTGTTTTTGCGCTTGTTTGTAAAACACTCAATGCTTGCCCATCCAACATATCAATCTTGTTCCAAACTTCTATGATATGCTCCATATCATCAATATCGATATCAAGACTTGAAAGCACTTCTAAAACATCTTGGGCATGTGCTCGATGATCAAGATCTGACATATCTCTTACATGAAGAATGAGATCCGCTTCAACCACTTCTTCAAGGGTTGCTCTAAAAGCTGCAATCAAATTTGTTGGCAAATTAGAAATAAACCCTACAGTATCAGACAAAAGAATAGTTTTTCCATGGGGAAGGACAACTTTGCGCAAAGTCGGATCAAGCGTTGCAAATAACATATTTTTTGCTAAAACATCTGCACCGCTTAAACGGTTAAAGAGAGTTGACTTTCCTGTATTCGTATATCCTACCAGTGCCACAACAGGATAAGATGTTTTTTTCCTTTTTGCTCTATGAAGTGCACGTGTTTTAATAACCGTTTCTAATTCGCGGCGAATACGAATAATTTTCTCTTGTAAAAGACGCCTATCTGCTTCAATTTGCGTCTCACCAGGTCCACCTAGGAAGCCACGCCCTCCCCGTTGCCTTTCCAAGTGTGTCCAACTACGCACAAGCCTCCCTTTTTGATAGGACAAACGCGCTAACTCTACTTGCAAAACTCCTTCTTTTGTTCGTGCACGATCCCCAAAAATTTCAAGAATCAAAGCCGTTCTATCGATAACTTTACAATTCCATAATTTTTCTAAATTACGCTGCTGTACTGGCGTTAAAAAGTGATCTACAATCGCAAGCTCAATAGAATATTCATCTATATAACAGGTTAACGCATCTACTTTACCTTTTCCAAAGAGAGTCGCAGAGCGAGGCGTTGCAATATTAATCGTTTCATAATTAACAACTTCTAACCCTATAGCACGCGCTAACCCTAATGACTCTTTAACACGAGAAGATACAGAACACTCTCTCAAAGAGCTTTCACTTCTATTTTCTTGAAAAAACGGTATCAAAACAAGTGCGCGCACCTGTCCTGTGTTCTGCGCAAATACCCCTCCTAATCTCTCATTTTCATTTATCATAGCAATCTAAGTACTTTTAAAATGGGATAAGAGGTCTATCTTAAAATGATATGTTTACTCAGGACTTTCACCCTCAAACATCTGTACAGGCTGCCCAGGCATAATCGTAGAAATAGCATGCTTATAAACCAATTGCGCGTGTCCATCTCGGCGTAAAAGAACACAAAAATTATCAAATGAAGTTACAATACCCGTGAGTTTAACGCCATTGACAAGAAAAATTGTAAGGGAAATTTTTTGCTTACGCACCGTATTTAAAAACACATCTTGTAGGTGTTGTGATCGCTCTGCCATTATTCTTACACCTTTATCTAGATTGCATAAAATATTCGTGCATGCATATCGACTGAAAAATATCCAATTGTCAACGTAGAAGCTTCAAAATTCAGCAACAAACAACTGAAATTAGAGAAAAAACGGCTCTTTAAGGCAATAATAAAGTACAGCTTACGAAAAGCTATACTAAATTAAAAATTTTTCCACGTTTACTTTTTTATGAGCTTACAATTCAAAGGCATACTTTTATACGTGCTAAGCTATTACAGACTATATGTGATGATGAAACTGCTTCGTTTAGAATCAATAAAAGTAAGCGGACAACAACATTTATTAACGATTATCGGTATTAAAGAGAAGCGTTCGCACCTTACTGTATATATAACTGCTATTAAATTGTCCTTATTTCAAAGACTGCCGGCTTATAAAGCTTTTTATAAACACAAGTTGTAAACAGTATTTTTGTTTTTGTTAGATTTAAATAATAAATTGTTTTTACTATATTTTATAACATTTTTAAACAGGGTATAAGAAACTGCGTTAACTTTATCTTGATAAGTTTTTAAAATTTTTCCCTAAGCATATTCCTTTCTAAATAATTAACAGCTAGTATATAGAAATTATGTGGAAGAGGACGTATCCCTTTTCCGGCTGTAAGAGTACGAGGCGAGTATGGCACGCAGAACCAAATTGCAAACATTTGAAGTTGAAGTTGAAGAAGCCCTCACAAAAGCTATGAACTTTGATTTCGATGACACAGGATTTGAAACGATATCATCCAATAATTCTGAAAATGTTGTTAATGTCGATGATCTGATTCAAAAAATTGCAATGGCAGAAGAAGAATTTTTTGCTGAAAACGGTACGTCAACTTTTATTTCTAATATTCATGATGAAGCTGTTATTGATAAATCCGTTGTTGAACAGCTTTTTGCTCCAAAACCTTCACCTGATATTTCAGGTGGAACTGTTCATAATACATTATTGCCTACAAAACTTCTTCCTGCAAATGATGATATAACAACCCCTGTAAATTTTGGACCATTCAAGCAGCGTTCTTCCTCTCGAGTCTACTGGTATACAACAGCGCTTAGTGCTTTATGGGCAACGGGAGGAGCTTTTATTGCGCATAAGCTCGCACCTACCGGACTCAGCTCCTTATCCAATATCAGCACTTTTGTTACATCCCCAACAGGACTTGCTGTAGCAGCCGGAACAGCAATTCCTATCCTTATATCTTGGGGCGTTGCTCAATTAACAAAACGTTCAAACGACTTGCATAATATTGCGCTTCTTATGACCAATGCTGCACAGCGCCTTAGTGAACCACAACATCTATCTGAAAAACAAGCTATTGCTATAGGGCAAACCATTCGTGAAGAAGTAGCGGCAATGAACGAAGGTATTGAACGTACCCTCGGACGTGCTGTTGAACTTGAAGCAATCATACAAGGTGAAGTTCACAATCTAGAACAAGCCTATGCTGAGAATGAATCACGCATTCACACATTAATCAAAGAATTGAGTAATGAACGCATAGCCATTTTGAATCACGCAGATCGCGTACAATCAACAATTAAAGGAACCCAAGAACAACTGAGTGATGAATTTGGTTTGGTTACCTCTAACATTGTGACCAATGTTGAAAAGCTTGCACAAACCCTTTCTCAAACTTTACAAAAACAAGGTGAAGACCTTGTTGAAAAACTTTCCCATGCCGGTGATGGCGTAACAAATCAACTTGTTGAAAAATTTAACAAAACAACAACACAAATTCAGCAGAAAAACACGGAATTTTTTCATGAATTAGGAAAAAACTTTGATGGTTTTGCAAAACGATTTGATCATAATGAAAAACAAATAGAAAAAACCTTTAATGAAACAGCTGAAAAAGCGGAAGTACATGTTGCTAAAATTGCAACACATATACAAGCAGTAACAGATCAAACTTTGCACGCTGTCGATGAAAAGTTTAAAGCCTTGGATAAAGCTCTTATTGATCGTAATAATCAATCTCTACAGAATTTTGATGAGAAGATCTTAAAGCTCGACGACCAAGCACATAAACTCTCTTCTAAATTTGATAACGTAACCTCGCAAGCAATTGGAGCCTTTGAACAACGTTTAGCAACTGTTGATCTTTCTCTTAAAGAACATAGTGATTCCATCATTGATTCCTTTATAGAACGCAGTCAGGCTTTAGAGGATAATGCTGAAAAACTTGGTAATTTCTTGGAAGCTCATGTCTTGAAAATAAATGAGAACCTCCAAGAAAAAACAGCAGACATTACCCATGCATTTACAAATGGACGTGAAGCCATTCTTTCTGCAATTGATAAAAGTAAAGAAAGTCTGAGAGAAGAAATTCAATATGTCGACAATGCCATTGTTGATATCATACAAGAACGTTCACAAGATTTTAAAGTACAACTTTCTGATCAACGAGCTCTTATGGCAGACATGCTCGATAACGAGAAAAATAAAATTGCGGATACATTAAGAAATCAAATTGATGTTTTGTCCCAAAATACTTCTCATATTGAAAAAGTTTTGGCTGATAATGTTCAAGTCGTTGATAAACAAGCTGAAAATCATATTACAAACATCATTCAATGCACTGAAAAGCTACAAGATGTCATTGTACAAAGCTGCAATACAACCCAAGATGCTTTAGAAGCACAGGCGAGAAATATTGATATCCGTGCCGATGCTCTGCGCGACTCTTTAGCGATTAATAGTTTTTCTCTCAATGAAGTTCTTGCCGATCAAGCACGCACACTTGAGCAACGCATGGAAACAATCCATAACCTCATTGCAAAAAGTGATATACGTGTCGATGTTGCATTGAAACAACAAATAGATTTAGTTGAGAGTGCAATTGTCGCCAATAATAAAAACATTACTGAAACGGTTCAAGATCATATCAGAAACCTTGAAAACCATGCCGAAATTTTAAAGAATACTCTTTCTCAATCGAGTGGTGTTTTCTTTGAAACCCTTGAAACACGTATGGAATCATTTGATACAGATCTAGAAGATCGTGCACACAAAATTTTTGAACGAACAACAACGCTAGAGGAAACATTATCTGAAAAATTCAGCCAAATCTGTGAAGCCATTGATATGCAAACATCTGTTATTGAGGAACGTTCTGACACGTTAAAAACGTCTCTCATTCTTAATAATGAGCAAAGTCAGATAATTCAACAAGCGCTGGAAAGTAGTGTTGACAATATGCGTGTAACCTTAGAAGACTCTGTTAATACAGTTACAGATAACCTGCATAATAAGATTATAAAAGCTTCTGATATTCTTTCTTCTACGAGTGAACAAATTCTTTCATCTGTTACAAATGTTACTGCACAAGCAGAAAATATTCTCTCAGAATCAGGCAATCGCATTGTATCAAATGTCAAAAAAACTGTTTATGATACCAGTGAAAAAGTTCTGTCCGTTCTGTCTGAACAAACAGCGCATACTGTTGAAGCTTTCGCAACAGCCAGTCATAATGCACAAGCATTATTGAATGAAACTATTCACACATCAACAACAGCAATAGAGCAAGTCCTTAATGAACGCTGTGATGTTCTTCATCACTCTATGCAAAATCTTAAAAATAATTTAGGATATCAGCTCTCTGATGTCACGAGCCGTCTGGAAGATGCTGGAAATCAAACAACAACACAAATTTCACAACATGTTGGAAAAATAACAGAGCTTACAAATCACTTAAATCAAGCAGCGCAAAATACGACAGAATCAATTGATTCTTTAACACAGCATATCGGTGAACAACTCTCTCTTTCCACACAAGATGCTGAACAAAGAATTTATGCACATAATGAATCTTTAGTGAATAGCTTAACCAAAGCCAACTCTGAAACACTTCAAACAATAACGATTATGAAAGAAGAACTTGTTAATAATGTCTCATCCATCTTAACACAGTTGAATCAATCAATTCACAATTTTCACGAAAATAGTAATGTTTTATTATCGGCTGTTCAAAATATTGATGGGCAGTTTAATGAGAGTACGAATAATTTTTTCCGCAACACGGACCAAGTAGCAGAGCGTTTGTCAGCCTCAAATCAAGCGCTCAATACTAATGTTGAAATTCTGCAAGGACTTTCAAAGAGTACCTTTGAACAAATTAATCATATAACGAGCAGTTTTGGTGAACATGCAAAGACACTTTCCCAAACTATTCATGTTCTTGAACAGTCTGAAAATTCACTTAGCGCAACACTTGAAGAAAAACATAATACGCTTTCTGTATTAAGCGATGCTCTTGTTTCAAAGTCTCATGAAATTAATCAAATGATTGGGCATTATGAAAAAATCTTCAACTTAGCACTTGAACGCTCTGATAAGAATGCGCGTAATTCTACAAATTCATTCCAACAATCACTTAATAAGCTTGTTAGTGAAGCATCAACGCGTTTTTCAGAAGCAGCAGAAGATATACGTCGCTCCGCTGATGAAGTTCGTTTAGAGCTTTCAAAGATTAATAATGATATCAATGAAAATGTAAAAAAACTTCCAGAAAAAACAAAAGAAACAACGCAAACAATTCGCACAGCTTTGAATGAACAGATTACAGCGTTACAAGATTTAGTCAGTGTTATACAAAATGATCAAAAGAGCGTACAAAAACAGCTAATATCAGCATTTCCTACATCATCAATATTTAATCAAAAAAGTGACAGTTCCACTGAGTCTGTTAAAAAGATTGTGCCACCTAAGCCTATCTTGCAACAAGATCAAAGCAAAAAAAGACCAAATAAATGGGTATCAAATCTCTTAGAAAGAGCTTCACGTGAAGAAACATTTTATGATGCTCCCCCTAGTGATGATGTTTTAACATCAGTGCAAACAAAACCATCTCCTGCAAACTGCTCTCTTAATTCATTAGCTTCTGGTATAGTGCAAGCTATTAATCACAATGCCATTGTTGAGCTATGGGATCATTATCAACGTGGACAAAAAAACATCGTAACAGAACGCCTTTATACCTTAAATGGACAAAAAATATTTGAAATGATTAAGAAAAAATATATGAGCGATTTTGGGTTTAAACGTTCAGTGAATCAATATGTTACAGATTTCGAAAAGCTCTTACGTGATATATCGCGCAGTTCTGGCTCTTCCAACTCAGTTCGCAAGTACTTGATATCAGATACCGGAAAAGTTTACACTATGCTTGCTCATGCAAGTGGTCGAATCCAATAACAAATAAGAAAAGTGGAAAAAATATTTTTTCCACTTTCTCTCTCTCTCCAGTTGTTTTAATGGCTTATCATAGAGTACTTTTCTTTCAACCGTAGCTTTGTACTTCAAGGGTTGGGATAATTGGCATGCGAGTTTTCTTTGATATCCTAAGCAATAACCCTAAAGAAGCGTAATGGCTTATCAAACAACATATCATTCTAAGAATGATAAAGCATGTTTTCTATTTCCTTATCTTTTTCTTAACTTCTTTATTTTTCATAGTTTCATAAAGGTACAAAATCGGTAATAATTATTTTTATTAATTGTGAAAAAAATTCATGCTTTTGTATTAAAATAGCTTATAGAAACACTTCTATTTATTTTTTTAATGTTTTTATCCACATATTACTCTCGTTTGAATTATGTAAGTAAATGTTTTTTTATTATATTAGGTGAATTTGAAATAAAAGAAGCTTATTGTATTCAAATTTTCTATTCAACATACGAGATGATTCATTATAAATTATAAAGTAACGCATTATACGGAATATATGAACTTTAGGTATAAAACATGCAATTACAGCTGTTTCGGATATACTTTTCGTTTATTAAAACACAGATTTGTAAGTATATTAAAAATATACAGCTCGCATTATTAAGAGTTCAATTGAATAATAAACAAAATGACTTTCATTTTTAAAGTTCCAGTTTCCTTTTAAATAGCTGCAAAAACAATTTATAAATTGCAAATTGTTATTTAAAATTTCTTCTATCTCCCTATAGAAATTTAAATAAAGAAGATGAAGTTAATAGAAAACACTCTTCTTTTTTTTCCTTAATTTGTAAGCATTGCAAAAAAAATAATGGCTTGGTAATGTAATCATTAGTAATATTTTATTTGTTTGTAGACTAATCAATTTTTACGCGTTTTATTAAGGAAAGAAAAAGCTAATCGTGCTGCTATCAATGAAATTATTCATTGTGCACAAACAAAAAGAATCATCAAACTGGTTTTACGATCCAGAAGAGTTTTCTCATACTCATGCATTTTGATATTCAGAGAAATGAGGATCTATTAGTGGACAAAACCTTATCGTAGATGGAACATCTCATATACACATACGCTAACTTGGATATCATAAAAATGTCTAGAGAACGAAATAGTGATTTCAGTTCACCAAAAGCTGAACTTGACAGTGCCGCACTTTTTTATCACCAACACCCAAAACCTGGAAAATTGGAAATACAAGCAACAAAACCTCTTGATAATCAACGTGATTTAGCTCTTGCTTATTCTCCAGGCGTTGCAGCACCATGTCTTGCGATTCATGAAGATCCCAATCTTGCTGCTCAATATACCTCCCGTGCTAATTTAGTCGCTGTTATATCCAATGGAACTGCTGTTCTTGGTTTAGGAAACATTGGTCCACTCGCTTCCAAGCCAGTTATGGAAGGCAAGGCCGTTTTATTTAAAAAATTTGCGAATATTGATGTTTTTGATATTGAAATTGATGCATCCGATATAGAACAAATGGTACAAACAATATCGACCTTAGAACCTACATTTGGTGGTATTAATCTTGAAGACATTAAGGCTCCTGAATGTTTTGAAATCGAAGAAAAGCTTCGTGCTAAAATGAAAATTCCAGTTTTTCATGATGACCAACATGGAACTGCCATTATTGTTTCTGCTGCTGTATTAAATGCCTTAAATCTTTCAGGAAAAAAAATTGAAAATGCAAAAATAGTTACCTCAGGTGCAGGTGCTGCTGCCCTCGCTTGCCTTAATCTTTTGGTTCGTCTTGGGGCAAAAGTTGAAAATATTTGGCTTAGTGACTTAGAGGGAGTTGTTTATGAAGGTCGCAAGACCCTTATGGATCGTTGGAAAATCAATTACGCACAAAAAACGGACGCACGAACTTTATCTGATATTATTGATGATGCGGATATTTTTCTAGGCCTATCTGCGGGTGGTGTTTTAAAGCCTGAATATCTTAAAAGAATGGCTCAAAATCCACTCATTTTAGCGCTAGCTAATCCAGTACCAGAAATTATGCCTGAAGAAGCACGCTCTATACGACCAGATGCAATGATCTGCACAGGACGCTCTGATTATCCCAATCAAGTTAATAATGTCCTTTGTTTTCCCTATATCTTCCGTGGTGCATTAGACGTAGGTGCTAGTGCAATTAATGAAGAAATGAAAATGGCCGCTGTTCATGCGATTGCTGCCCTTGCACGTGAAGAAACTTCAGATGTTGTAGCACGTGCATACTCAAAAGAACCACCCAATTTTGGACCAGACTATCTGATCCCCTCTCCTTTTGATCCGCGTTTAATACTGCGTATTGCTCCCGCTGTTGCTAAAGCAGCAATGGCAACAGGTGTCGCCATTCGTCCCATTGAAGATATGGAAGCCTACTATGATATCCTCAATCGGTTTGTCTTTCTTTCTGGTTTAACAATGAAACCTGTTTTTGCTGCAGCAAAAACAGCAAAACGTAAACGCGTCATCTATGCCAATGGTGAAGATGAACGCGTCCTTCGTGCAGCACAAGTTGTCATTGAAGAACAAACAGCAACGCCCCTCCTTATCGGCCGTCCACATGTCGTAGAAGCAAGATTAAAACGCTTTGGTTTAAGAATTCGTCCCGGTATAGATTTTGAATTAACAAACCCTGAAGATGATCCACGTTTTCGTGATTATGTTAATTTATTTTTTCATTATACAGGAAGGCGTGGTGTTACGCCTGAAATGGCAAAAACAGTAGTGAGAACATCAACAACGGCTATTGCTGCCCTTGCCGTTATGCGTGAAGAAGCAGATGCAATGATTTGCGGCTTAGAAGGACGCTTTGAACGCCAACTTGAATTGATTGAACAAATTATCGGTCTTGATCCTAATGTTCACCGTTTTTCTGCTATGAGTTTGCTTATCTCTCAACAACGTACTCTTTTCCTTACAGATACTTACGTCAATGAAAATCCTTCTGCAGAAGAAATCGCTGAAATGACTGTGTTGGCAGCTCAAGAAGTTGAAGCATTTGGAATAACACCAAAAGCAGCCTTATTATCACACTCAAACTTTGGTTCTAAAAACACAGAAAGTGCGCGTAAAATGCGACGTGCAACAGAAATTCTTGCCAAATTACACCCTGATTTAGAAGCAGATGGTGAAATGCATGCTGATGCTGCCCTTTCCAAAGTTTTTCGTGATCGTGTTTTTCCTAATTCTCGTCTTAAAAGTGAAGCTAATTTGCTTGTCTTTCCAACACTTGATTCAGCCAATATCACGCTCAACACTGTTAAAAGCCTCACAAATGCACTCCATGTTGGTCCTATTCTAATCGGGGCAGCACGTCCCGCCCATATCTTAACACCTTCAGTAACTTCCCGGGGAGTTGTTAATATAACAGCCCTTGCTGTCCTTGCTGCCAATAGAAAAAATAGTCTCGTAAAATAAATGCGTAATAAAATTTCAAAGTTTTTTAAATATTGAGATATAGTATTTCATGTACTGTAAACCTCTTTTCTCTATAGATAAAGACAGCTATATTCTGGATTAAGTCTTTTTTTAAAAGAGAAAAAAGGCTAGAAGAACAATATTAAATGTATTTTGAATTTACTAACTCTATAATAAGGAATCCGTACATTGCCTTCCACGTTTGATAAAGTTGCTGATATCATTGCAGAAATCAGTGAAATTGATCGCAATACAATTACACCTGAAAGTCATACAATTGACGATCTAGGAATCGACAGTCTTGATTTTCTTGATATTGTTTTCGCTATTGATAAAGCTTTCGGAATAAAAGTTCCTCTAGAACAATGGACACAAGAAGTCAACGAAGGTACCGTTGCAACAGAAGAATACTTTGTTCTTAAAAACCTTTGTGCAAAAATTGATAATCTCGTTGCCTTAAAACAGGCGGAGTAGTTTTTTCGCCATGCATGATCAATCTGTATTCATCACTGGTATAGGTCTCATAAGCTCTCTGGGGGAAGGAACTGATCAACATTGGAATCTCTTAAATGATCCAATCCGTACACCAAACCTAGATTATACAACTTTTTCACCCTACACGGTTCATAAATTGCCCGAAATTGATTGGAGTTTACAAATTCCTAAAAAAAGTGATCAACGGCAAATGGGAACATGGCAGCGTCTTGGTACCTATGCGGCTGGTCTTGCTCTTGATGATGCCGGCATGAAAAATAATGAACAACTCACTTCAACAATGGATATGATCGTAGCTGCAAGTGGGGGAGAACGTGATATTACTGTTGATACACAGATTCTTTCTAAAGCGCGCGCAGTTGCCGATCATGCCTCTATGTTAAATGTTGCTCTTTCAACTGAACTTCGCCCAACATTATTTTTGGCACAACTTTCAAACCTTTTGGCAGGAAACATTTCAATTGTTCATAAAGTCACTGGATCATCTCGTACATTTATGGGAGAAGAAGGCAGTGGTCTTTCTGCACTTCAAATTGCTGTAGCTCGTATTAAATCAGGTCAAAGCACCCATGCTCTTGTAGGAAGTTCCTATAATGCACAAAGTTATGATATGTTGTTGGCGCATGAGCTTGGTGGTCTTTTAACCCATAATGGATGGAGCCCAGTGTGGGATCGTGAAATCCACCCCGGCGGCGGTATCATAGCCGGTTCTGGTGGTATCTTCCTAGTTATTGAAAGTGGAGAACATGCCAAAAAACGCAACGCACGTGCTTATGCTGAAATTAACCAAATTATTACAGACCAAACAGATAGAACCAAAATTCCACTTAGAGAGTCAATTGCAACAATGTTAAAAACTGCTGGCGCTAAATCTGCCTTAGCCATTTCAGCAGCCTCAGGAGCTCACGAAGCAACAAAAGCAGAACAAAATGCTCTTGATAATGCTGATCTATCTTATCGTGGCATTACAACATTATTTGGTTATATGAGGGAAGCACAATTTCCTCTAGCTCTAGCTCTTGCAGCACTTTCAATTGAAAAAAAACATTGTTTTCCAGCGTTAAGTCCTCATGAAAAACCTTTTTCTAAAGAAGTACGTGAAATATTTGTTACAACTATTGGTATAAAAAGAGCTGAAGGTATTGTGCGTCTTACAGCTGTTTGAAGGGGAATTTCTATAGTGAAATATCATGATCATTTTGGGCGTCCACTTGTAGCAATAACTGGTGCAGGCATTGTCACATCACTGGGACAAGGGAAACATGAAAATTGGCAAAAATTAACAAGTGGTGTAAGTGGTATCCACAAAATAACACGTTTTCCCGTTGAGGGATTAAATACATATATTGCTGGAACAATTGATTTTCTTAAAGAAAGTACACTTGGTGCTTCAGCTCTCTCTGAGAAGCTTGCACATCTTTCTGCTGAAGAAGCTTTAGAACAAGCTGCTATTGATAAAAAAAAATTTAATGGACCACTCTTTCTAGCTGCTCCTCCTGTTGAACTTGAATGGAAAGCACGTTTTAGTCTTGATCAAGAGGAAGAATTCAATAATGAGCCTTCTTATGCACATCTTCTTAAAGTCTGTAAGGATAAACTCCATGAGACGCTTTTTGAAGCCACACAATTTGGTGCAATTGCAGAAAAACTTCAAAAAACATTTGGCACAAAAGGACTTCCTGTTACACTTTCCACTGCCTGTGCATCTGGTGCAACAGCAATTCAATTAGGTGTTGAGTCTATTAGACGGGGAGAAACAAATCGAGCTCTTATAATTGCGACAGATGGATCAGTTTCAGCAGAATCTCTCATCCGTTTTTCGTTACTATCTGCTCTTTCAACTCAGAATGAGCCTCCAGAAAAAGCAGCAAAACCCTTTAGCCGTGATCGAGATGGTTTTGTTATGGCAGAAGGCTCAGGCGCTCTTGTTCTTGAATCTCTTCAAAGCGCATTAAACCGTAATGCTATAGTTTTAGGAATTTTAGCTGGCTGTGGAGAAACCGCTGATGACTTTCACCGTACACGTTCAAAACCCGATGCATCACCAGCAATTGAATCCGTTCGCAAAGCTTTAGACGATGCAAAAATAACTATCAATGAAATTGATTATATTAATGCCCACGGAACTTCAACACCTGAAAATGAGAAAATGGAATATCTTGCATTATCAACAGTATTCGGTGATCTTTTAAAGCATATTCCAGTCTCTTCTAATAAATCAATGATTGGGCATACATTAACTGCTGCTGGTGCAATAGAAGCGGTTTTTTCGCTTTTAACCATTCAATCGGGGATACTTCCACCGACAATAAATTATGATAATCCTGACCCTGCGATCCCTTTAGATGTTGTTCCTCATCATAGCCGTAAGGCCTGTGTCAATGCGGTTTTGTCAAACTCATTTGGATTTGGTGGTCAAAATATGAGTCTTGTTATCACTGCATATAAAGGATAATCCTTTAATAATAAAATTTTATAACGCTAACCTAATAATATATTTAAGGGGGATGATAATGCGTGCACTGCAACTCTTCGATGATCGTCGGCTTGAAATCACCAATATTTCCCCGCCATCTTCACCTAGTATAGGTGAAGTAACTGTGCGGATAAAAGCCGTTGCTCTTAATCATATTGATGTATGGGGATGGCGTGGCATGGCTTTTGCGAAAAGAAAAATGCCACTCATCATTGGTGCAGAAGCCTCTGGTGAGGTTATACAAATAGGAGATGGCGTTGAACATCTCCAACTTGGACAGATTGTCTCAATTTATGGTGCACAAACCTGCGGAGTATGCCAAGCTTGTCATGAAGGACGGGATAATCTTTGCAGTCAGGTAAAGGGAGTCTACGGTTTTCACCTTGATGGATTTGCGTGTGAGCTTGTCAATTTGCCAGCACGTTTATTAGTTCCAGCCCCTCTCCAATGTGATGAATTGCAAGCAGCAGTTGCTCCAATTACTTTTGGTACCGTAGAACATATGCTTTTCGATAACGCAAAACTACAAGCAGGAGAAACAATCCTGATACAGGCTGGTGGTTCAGGTATTGGTTCTGCAGCCATTCAACTTGCAAAACACATGGGCTGTACAGTTATCACAACTGTAGGTTCAGATGAAAAAATTGCAAAAGCACACTCTCTTGGGGCAGATCATGTGATTAATTATCGTAAAGATCGTTTTGAAGGTGTAGTGCGTAAATTAACCCAAAAAAAAGGTGTTGACGTTGTTTTTGAGCATGTTGGTGTAGATACATGGAACGGTTCTCTGTTATGTATGAAAAAAGGAGCACGTTTAGTGACTTGCGGTTCTACCTCTGGTGTTTCAGCACCAATAAATCTCATGCAATTATTCCAGCAACAGCTTAAGATATTCGGTTCATTTGGCTGCCGTATGGAAAATATGAAAAATGCCATGCAAAAAATGGCACAAAAAGCCGTACACCCTGTCATTGATACAATTGTTGGGCTGGATGAAATTGATACAGCTTTAAAACGAATGGAGAGCCGTGATGTTTTTGGTAAAATTATCCTTAAAATCGATTAAATCATGATGAAGCTTTCTCTTAAAAATCTCATATATCGTATTAAAATTATAGCTAAAAAAATATCCTACTTGTTATGGGCATATCTGCTCTTTGGTTCTTTATTTATTCTAAAATGTTTTCCAGCCAAAATGGGAATTTCTTTTTTTGCTTGGTTAGCAAAAAAAATTGGTCCCCTTGTACATCGTCATCAAATCACACTTGCAAACCTTAGGAGTGCATATCCAGAAAAAACAGAGCAAGAACTCCGTGCGATTGCAATAGAAATGTGGGAAAATATAGGACGTTTCCTAGCCGAATATATTTTTCTTGATAAAATTTTTGATTTTGATCCTCATGCAGATGAGCCAGGTTTCATTGAGGTTAAAGGTATTGAAATATTTGAGCGATTAAAAAATGAAAAAAAACCACATATTTTTTTCACCGCACATACTGGAAATTTTGAACTTCTGCCTATTTGTGCACAAAGTTTTGATCTTAATGTTACGGTATTATTTAGACCACCCAATAATCCCTATGTTGCCAAACGAATCCTTAAAGCACGACAAACTTCTATGGGACACCTTGTTCCCTCCAAGGCCGGAGCAGCATGGGCATTAGCAGCCAAATTAGAAGAAGGTGAAAATGTTGGTATGCTCGTTGATCAAAAATTTCGCCGCGGTATCATGGGAACATTTTTTAACAGACCTCTTAAAACAAACCCCTTAATTATAAAACTTGCTCGACAATATGACTGTGATATTTATCCAGCACGTTGTATTCGTTTGCCTAGTGGACGTCATCGTTTAGAGTTATATGAACATGTAGAACTTCCACGTGATGAAAAAAATGATATCGATATAGCTGCTTCTACGCAAAAATTAAATGATATTGTTGAATCTTGGGTCCGTGAATATCCTGGACAATGGATGTGGTTACATAGGCGTTGGGACATCTAACATAAGCTCTATTACTTACAAAGGAAGTGCAAAATGTTAGCCTCAAAAGATATCAAAGATCTCACTGCAATTATCACTGCATTACGAAACTCTGATAATGGTTGTATCTGGCATAAAAAACAAACTTTTGAATCCCTCATACCCTATATGCTCGAAGAAGTTTACGAAGTCATCGATGCCATTGAACGAAAGAATCGAAAGGATCTCTGTGAAGAACTTGGGGATCTTCTTTTACAAGTTGTCTATCATGCTACCATAGCACAAGAAGAAGGCAGCTTTACTTTTGAAGATGTTGTTTATGCAATCACGGAAAAAATGATTCGACGCCATCCTCATGTTTTTGGAAATGCCGAGCAAAAAAAACGAGGATTTATAAAAGAGGAGTGGGAATATATAAAAAAAAGAGAACAGGTTGAACAAAAAAGAATGTGCGAAGAAAAAAACAACAATTCCTCCACAAGCATACTCGCAAAAGTAAAACAAATCCAGCCAGCAAACCAAGAGGCACTTGCTTTACAAGAAGCAGCAGCTAAAGTAGGTTTTGATTGGCAAAAAAGTGATAAAGTTTTTGAAAAAATAGAAGAAGAACTCGAAGAGCTCAAAGAAGCCATCAAAAATAAACAAAACTCAGAGATAGAAGCAGAGTTTGGAGATCTCTACTTTATACTCCTTAACCTCGCGCGCCACTTAGCGATTGATTCACAAAAAGCATTAAAAAAAACGAATATAAAATTTCGAAATCGTTTCGCCTATATTGAAGAAAAGCTATCCACTCAATCTAAAACACTCACTGACGCATCCTTGAATGAAATGGAAGCACTTTGGAAGCAAGCTAAAAATGAACAATAAAAAATAGTAGATTTCTTCTACCTAAAAGAACAAGCCCCTCTAAAATTACTAAATTATAATTTAGCTCAGCTCAATTTGTTTTATATTGATCCTGCGTAGCAGGACGAAGTTCCACCGATTCTCCACACCCGCATGCTGAAACTTGATTAGGATTTTTAAAGATAAAACCAGACCGCAGCGTTGTCACTTCATAATCCATCTGCGTCCCTAATAAAAATAATACCGCATCATGTGCTACAAAAACACGGGCACCATTCACTTCAACAACATCCGCATCTATCCCCTTTTCTTTGACAAGAGTAATTGTATACTCCATCCCTGCACAACCACCTTTTTTGATACCAACAAGAATACCCTGTGCATCTTTTGCATCCATAATCGCTTTAACACGATCCACTGCTGCTTGCGTCAAATTTATTACCGAAAAACGGCTCATAGTTTACTCTTTTCTTAGTTCAATAGACACTTTGAAAGTTTTTCCTCTATAATATTTTATCTGATATTTCAGAAAAAAAACAAAACATAAATTAAAGCATTCTGACCTTGTTTATTTGGATAAAAATACATACCCGTAAAATGAGATTTGTGATTATATAATCCAGAACTTACAATTTTTTGTCCACATAAAATGCAAAATACCTCATCTATAAAAACTCTAAAAAAACGAAAACTTTTCAAAACCATACATTCACTCCTCTTCTTTTGAAAATCTTTATCTTTTTAGAAAAGTAACGATTAGGTAAGAAAAAAAATATACCTTCCGCACTCATTTGCTCCAATTCATACCCCTAAAGTCACCAATCTTACCCCCTCACAATCTCAAAAGTAATTAAATGCATACATCTATTAACTATAGTGCTAAAAATTTAATGATCACAAAGAATTTTACAAATTCGTTATTTATCTTGAATTAACAACAAAATATTGATGTCCAAAATTTTTACTTTCAAAAGCTCTAAGTGCAAGAGCATTTTAGATTATTCTGTTTATTTTTTCTCTTGCCTTTAAAGAAACAGTCATTTAATCGTTTTACACAAACTCGGAGCGTAGCGCAGCTTGGTAGCGCACTTGACTGGGGGTCAAGGGGTCGTGGGTTCAAATCCCGCCGCTCCGACCATTTTTAAAATGCTATAAAATAAGCTTACTTAAAAAGTGAATGATTATGCATTTCAATTGCACACACATGAAATTTTTCTTCAACATAGAATAATGTGCAATGATATTTTATCATAAATTCGAGATAAGCTGTTTTATTTAAATGCGCTTCTTCTTAGGAAAACACATACGAAACGCGAGACCTTTTGTCTCGCGTTTTTTATTCTTCAGAAAAATTTATAATTATTCGATCTCATATTTTCTAAATTTTCTTTACACGATAATGTCGCTGTTATCATTTTTTGTAATGGATGGTGACATCTGTACGGTTATCTTTTTAGGTTTTAATTCAGCTGGCATTTCCCTTTTAAGCTGAATATGAAGAAGTCCATCTCCAAGTTCTGCCCCAATAACCTTAACATGATCAGCTAAATGAAAACGCCGTTCAAAAGCACGCGAAGCAATACCTCGATAAAGGAATTCTCGCTCTTCATCATCATTTTTAGACTTTCTGTCTCCCTTAACGATCAGCTGGTTACAATGCGTTTCAATATCAATTTCATCTTGAGAAAAACCAGCAACAGCCATAGAAATTCTATAAGAATCTTCAGTTAAACGCTCGATATTATAAGGGGGATAAGAAGAAACTTCGTCTGGTTGTGTTCTAGAATCAAACCAGTTAAAAAGATGATCAAAACCTACTGTGGAACGATAAAATGGTGAAAAATCTACTTGACGCATAATATTGCCCTCCTCTAGAGCGACTATAATTTATAACTAATTCACAAAGTTCCCACATGGCAAACTTACTTGTGAACCTGCGGCCCCATCATGGCAACCACACTATATTATCTAGTAATCGTTTTTCTTTATTTCAACTCTTTGGGACCTAAATTGATAAAAACTATCTAAAAAGCAATATACCCCTTTTTAAATCCTTTTTCTTCATTACATAAATGTCAAAGCACTAAGCAGCAAATACATTGTAAAGGATTTCAATTGGAAACACCTCTTTATCCCATAGACTGGGGGGCCACTCCTCTTAATGTCCATCATGGTACTCTTAAAATAGCAATAGATCATGAAATTCGTTTTGCTATAACATATCCTGAGGTGGAAAAATCTAAGGGAACAATTGTTATTCTCAAAAGTTACGCAAATACTTTAGAAAAATATTTTTTATTAATAAATGAAATTTCTAAACGCGGTTTTCATACAGCAATATTTGACTGGTTTGATCAAGAAAAAACATCCCTCAAGATAAGAAAACAAAACAGACATCATTATTTTGATATAAATAACGATATTAATGACTTATATAAATTTCTTAAAAATATTGTTTATCCTAATTGTCCGCCACCTTACTCTATGCTTGCCTACGGCATAGGTGGATTGATAGCACTTAGCGGATTAGATCTCATTAATCATCAGTTTAATAGATTGCTCTGTGTTTCTCCCCTTTTTGCTCCATTCGGCAATAAAACAAATGGTTTTCAACATAAATTAACACAATTTCTTTCTGATATAGGTCTTGGCTTTATACCAGCGAAAGATGGTAAAAAATTAAACAAAACAAAACAAAAAAATATACAATTGGGACACATACATAAAGTGCCGCTCTCTTCCATTAAGCCCCCAACATCCCAATGGATAGCATCAGTATTTAATGCGATTGATTCTGTGAAGAGAAATGTACTTCATGGAGATTTACGAATCCCAACACTCTTTATTCTTGCCAATCAAAATAATATTGCAAACAACATTGAAGTGCAGCAATTATGCCAACACACACGTCTGACAGAAAGTATTACTATTACAGGCGCTGAACTGGATACAATTATGGTTAACGAAGATTATAAAAAGCAATTTTGGGCTGCATTTGATGCATTTATTCCCTATAATGTATCTGTAAAATAACACTAAACCTTAATTCTGCTCCGCCCTATCAAAAAAGAAATTTTCTACGAGCATTGGATCTACAAACACTTTTTAATATAATGGATTTTACTTTCCAATCACTCATATGATTCGTTTTCTAGCCTCTACAGACAAGCCATGACCTAAATATTCACCACGCATTCTAATAAAAAAACTAATATACAAAGTATATCATTACATTAAACAATATTATTTTATATCATAAAAAATAACTTAATAAAAAACTACTTATATAAATAAAAATAATAAATCTATCTTAATATAACATGATACATATTTATAAATAAAGCATCAAAATACTATTTTTGATTTGTTATAAAATGTTCATTTAATATTATATCTAGAAAAATAATATTTTTCATCTATTTAAGGAAAAAAACTGGAAATAAAGCGCATTTATAATATTTATTACAAATCTCTATAAAAACAAATAACTATAAAATTTCTATTTCTTAGGAGAACTTTTTAAAAACAATAAATTAACATAATATTCTTTTAATTTCTCGATATAGGAAGTCCCTACAATAATGGTTTTCATAAGTTTTTTAATGGAATTCTGATAATAATCAGCAAATTTAAAAGAAAAGATAGCAATGAATCATCTTAGAAGTTTTAGAGCCCCCCTTCTTTTTTCAAAATCACATATATTTCGAATTTAACCAACTCACAACGAATATGCTGTATTCTGAATAAGAATGTAAGAATTAACCATTTTGCCATTCATTTCAATTATGAGCATTTTACCATCTTTTTTCTAAATACTCTATATTGTATAATTGATGCGGCAAAACTCTGACAAATGGAGCCATTGGAACATAATCATGAAACGAATCCTGCTCGCAGAAGATGATAACGATATGCGTCGCTTTCTCGTAAAGGCCTTAGAACGTGCAGGCTACGAAGTCGCCGATTTCGATAATGGTATTAGCGCATATGAACGTTTACAAGAAGAGCCATTTTCCCTTCTCCTGACTGATATTGTGATGCCAGAGATGGACGGAATCGAACTTGCACGACGTGCTACTGAGATTGACCCTGATTTACGAGTAATGTTCATTACAGGTTTTGCAGCAGTAGCACTCAATTCAAATAGTGATGCCCCTCCTGATGCAAAGGTTCTCTCTAAGCCATTTCACTTACGTGAACTCGTCAATGAAGTTGAAAAGATCCTTATCGCTGCTTAAAAAGTATTTTTAAAGTTATTTGCATCTGTTGAAAGAGAAAATGAAATTAGGCATTGACGTTTGGCATTCTATATGGTGTATGCAACATCAATGAATGGGCGTGTAGCTCAGCGGGAGAGCACTACGTTGACATCGTAGGGGTCACAGGTTCAATCCCTGTCACGCCCACCATTCAACTTTATAGTATAAATAAATTATTGAATTATCGTATTCTTCCAAGGTGCGGGATGCGTAAATAAAGGTTCGGAAATAAGATTTTGCAACATGCCTCTACAAAGGGCATGCCTTAGGGAGTGTTTCTAATATTTTTTACGTTCTGATAGCGCCTCTTGGGGGAAGCCATCTAAAAGTATCACAAACGTAATAACAACATCATTTTGCAACAGATTAGAAGTTGGATTTTAAAATTCTTTCGACAAGCATAGGCTTCTGTTCTAAAAAATATTGTTTATTTCCTGATCTATCCCCTGTTTTTCTTAATTCTTTCATGTCTATTGGTATACACTTGTTGTCCAAACAGTTAGATATAACCACAGTCACTTCGATAGATATAAAACACTTAACCTTAGAGCTGTATTTTGAGTTTACCAATTACAAATTATAATAAAATATCAAAAAGAGTAAAAAAACACGATAAAAGCAAATTTTTTCATTCTAAAAATACATTGATTTATAATCATGTTTTATTGTTTGCCATGTTCAATGAGAAATCCGAATATCGTAATGTTTTCTCATTTCAAACCTATTTATATTGAATCAAACAAAACCGTCTCTCTTACACGTCATAAGAGGAATTAGTATTAAGTAAAAATTGTATAAAAAAGCACAAAAATGCCGATAAATGCCTCAAGTGCTAAAATCTATTGCAACATCGGAAGCTGACAAATAGGCAAAGTATATGATAGCGTCAGCTTATTTCTTCATAAGTGTAAAGATGATGGAGCTCAATGGATTTATCATTGTACCATTCACGAGCGCCAGCGTAAAGTGAGCTTTAAGAGATATCTCTTAAAACAAAGCCTGTAAAATGGCATTCTCCTCACACTATATTCTTATTGAAATAATGATCACCTTGAACCGTGTGAGTTTAGATCTTCAGATCTCATCTGTATAACATTTTAATGTGATTGTTATCCAATATTAAAATACTTCTAACATGATGTACAAACTATAAAGAAATAAGAAAAAACATTTGAAAATGTAAATATGAAATCTAAAAATTTAACTCTAAGATACAATCTATCTTCATTCATATAAATACACAGTATACATTCTTAAACCTATAAGACTAAGAAAACCTAAACATTGATGCAACCTATAACCCTACCTGAGAAACAGTGACAATCATGTTAAATCAAATTGTCCGCAAGTGTCTCTCATTGAAAAAAACAATATCTTATCTGGACGGCACATATAACAACTTTTTATACGAAAAAACCATAAAGAAGTAATTCGTTATGAATCACAGCTTCCAAGACAAGAAGATATTCCCTACCTCTTGTGCCGTCTGTAAATTCTCATCATAAACAGTTCTAAATCGAATCCATCATGCCTTGTATCTAATCAAAATCGATCTTACCAAAGATCATGCTGAAAAACGTAATAATATTATTCATAAAAAATAAAAAAAATCACAATAGATGTTTTTTGGCAATTTCACCAGCATTAGCCGCAATGCTTAAATCTAATCTAAGAAATAAAATATTCATTTTCAGAAAGATGAAAAGAAGCTCGTAAAAAAGAGTTTTTGCAATCTGTTTCCTAAAGCATGTGATATAGTAGCAACACGCGGCAAGAATATGCAATGCTAAAGTTTCAGCAATCAAAAGCAATTTTTACTGAAAAAAGAGAAAACAGCATCATTTTATACTAAAACAGTCAACAGAAAACGTTTAGCAACAAAATCAACCAAAAAACATCAAAAAGGTTCGGGAGTTTACAGAAAAATAAGCTAATAGAATAAAAGGAAAACTCTCTAACTTTTTATAGCCTATTAATATCATTTAAACATGGTGATCCCGACAGGATTCGAACCTGTGACCCACGGCTTAGAAGGCCGTTGCTCTATCCAGCTGAGCTACGGGACCCAACTGATTATTTTCTCAATTCAAAATAGCATCTTTAATTCAATGTGTCCAAGAATGCTGCCGATCACTGCGAAAATTATCAGAATAAGAAATAGCACGTCGAATCGACGTATGTTTCTTTTCTACACGGTAAGAGATAGCATTCTTACGCGCAAAAGCAATCGCTTCTTCCTTCCTATTAAATCGGATTCTTACCTGATTATTCATATCAGACGTTGCCGTGTACCCCATAAGAGGTTCAAGCATTTTCGCTTTCACCGGCTCATACTCTAGAATCCAAAAACCTGTATTCCCCTTACCTGACTGCATAGCTGTCTTAGCAGGACTATAAATACGTGCGATCATGCCTTTTTCCTTCAGATTACACAACGCTTGAATGATAGTTTCTCACCACACGTACCCAATTGGGTCATTCTCACACACTCAATCAAATATGGTCGGAGCGATAGGATTCGAACCTACGACCCCCTGATCCCAAATCAGGTGCGCTACCAGGCTGCGCTACGCTCCGCCATTTACATTTACTTGATGCACATTTCCTAAAATTTTCACAACAGAAGTGCAAGAGAAAAACACACTTTTTTTTAATTTTGTTGCATTTCTTTACAAAAAAGCACATTTTTAAATCTTTTTCCCTATTCAATAACAGATTTATTAACAAGTAGTAGAAAATAACCTCCGTAGAAAATCCAATCTATATTAAAAAAGAATGAATTTCTCTATAAGGACTTCATAATTTTTGTCCTGTTTTAAGCAAGCTCTCACTGTATCAAAACGCATTCCACAGATACAATTTTAGAAAAAAACGACTTAAATATCATAGAAAAACTTTCCCAAAGAGCACATAAGCCAAAAAATTCAGCTGTATTAAGCTTTTTCCTCTCTTTTTCTATCTTCCCAAAGACGCTTTTATTAAAAATTCTAGAATCTTCTACAATCCAAATCCATAAACAACAAACATTTTTTCAAAGCACAAAGATTTTATTATAAATAAAATAAAGCGCTCTTTTTAGAAAAATTTTCAAATGCGAAGATGGAAAGAATTCAACATCATACAATAAAATCTCAAAGCTATTTAAAATAAACACATGATAAAAGTAAAAAATATTATTTTTTACTTTTATATAGATATCCAAAAAGGAGAAAATTTAAATGACTTGTCTTTCCACGTATTGAAACGATAGTAGAAGGACAGAATAAGTAAGCCATGATAAGGAGTATTTACGGATTTCTTCTATTCAAAACTTCAGCAATAACAGAACGTGTTATTTTTCTTTTTCTTTGTAATGCCAACTGATCAACAGAATCAATAACACGCTTCAATGAAAATAAAGAACGTTCACAACGACTTACAAGATAATAAACCGTATCTGGATGTACAATAAGTTGCCTATCTGAAAAAAGCTTAAATGCAACAGCTGTTAACAATGCATCATCAGGCTGATTAATTTCAACGAACATCACCGAATTAAGACGACTTTTTAGATCATTTAACATTAAATTCCAAGCGGAAGGAAGTGTTTGTGCCGTCATCAATAAAGTAGCCTGTCGTGCATCAAGATTTGCTTGCTTAATACTGTTAATTAAATGAAAAAGTTCTGTCTCATTGATTTCACCTGTATCAATATCCTCTATTAAAAATGATCTGCCTAAAGAAGCCATAGTAATAGCCTGATCAATTTCATTGTGCTGAATCCTGAAAGCATCTGCTTTTTGGAGCCATATATTAGAAAAGTGCGTTTTTCCAGAGCCTTCTTTACCAACCAAAACTGCAATAGGTAAGCTCCAATTGGGCCAGTGATCAATAAGCTGAAAAGCCATACGATTGCTTTCCGTTACCACTAAATCCTCAAATTGAAAAATCGGATCATAGGGAAAATTTAAAGATAATTGCGTTTCACGCCCATTCATTTTAGCGGCTCCGAATTTCCGCTTCGCGAATACATCTGAGAACTCAGATAAGTATGAAGAGCAAAACGAACTAAAACGCCAACAGCCGCGGCCGCAGGAATAGCAACAAGCATACCAGTAAAACCAAAGAGTGAAGAAAAAGCAAAAAGTGAAAACATCAACCATACGGGATGTAATCCCACTGATGAACCTACAAGCTTGGGTTGAAGGATATAACCTTCAATAAACTGACCAATTAAAAAAAGTGCCATCACAACGATGATTCCCCCCCAATTATTGGGATAAAACTGGACCCATGCAATACCAACAGAAAGGACCAAGCCACTCATTGTGCCGATATAAGGAACAAAGCTAATAAGACCAATAAACATACCAATCAAAAGACTAAAATTGAGTCCTGCAATCGTTAAACCAATAGCATAATAGCCTCCCAATATGAGACAAACTGTTCCTTGTCCACGAACAAAGCCTGCAATAGCTCTATCCATTTCATGAAAAATACTACGAACAGTTTCAAGATGATCACGCGGTATTAACGAATCGATTGCTGTTACCATACGTGGCCAATCTAATAACATATAAAATGCCACCACAGGTGCCACAACAAATAGGCTAACGATATTAACGATTGATTTTCCTGACTTTAAAAGTGAATTCAAAAGAGACGTAATAAAATCCGAACCTTCTCCCAAAAATCCTTTAATATTATTCCGTAATTCATTTGGATCACTTCCAAAATAGCGCCTTAACCAATCAAAATCATGCTCAACAAAAAAGGTTTGAATACGATTAATGTAAACAGGTAAACCATCACTCATAAATTGCTGTATTTGCCAACTAATAACAGGAATCAAAATAATTAAAGCAGCAACAAAGGTAATAACAATAAATAGGGTGATAAGGACAGTCCCAAACACACGACGAATACCAAATTTTTCAAGTAATTGAACAATGGGATTGAGAAAATAAGCCAACACAATCCCTGCCACAAAAGGAAGCAAAATTGATCCAAAAACAAACATAAAAAAAATGAAAAAAATCAGCGTACCAAGCCAAAAAAAGATTTGCCTTTTCATATTATTCGGCAAAGGTAATTGAGTATACGCTGGCACATAAGTCTTATAACGATCACGAGATGTATTCTCACTCACTTTCTTTCTCATAAGCTGCCAAGAGGACTGTCCGTGATTATCTGATATCTTGCTCATAAAATATCCTAAAAAATTCTTCACAAAAAATTATAAACAACTTCAAAATAAGGTACAAGAAAAGTTGCTTATTTTCTTATCAATATCTCTTGCAGAGAGAACTCTATCATGGCATTGCATAATATCAAAACCTGATTTTCCATTAAAGGAAGGCTCCAATGAGCAATCAAGATCTTACAAATAATAAATCCAAGGCTGGGGATAAATCCAAAGCTGGTCTTACCTACGCAAAAGCCGGTGTAAACATCGATATGGGTAATGCCATGGTAGAAAAAATTAAACCCTTTATACGCGCAACAAAACGAGCCGGAACAGATGCAGAAATTGGCGGTTTTGGTGGACTTTTTGATTTAAAAGCAGCAGGCTTTACGGATCCTATCCTAGTAGCAGCCAATGATGGTGTGGGAACAAAATTAAAAATTGCCATTGAAGTAGGTCACCATAACACTGTAGGTATTGATCTTGTAGCTATGTGTGTCAATGATTTACTCGTACAAGGGGCTGAACCTCTCTTTTTTCTGGATTATTTTGCAACTGGAAAGCTTGACCCTGAACAAGGAGCTGCGATTGTTTCCGGTATTGCAGAAGGATGTAAACAAGCCGGTGCTGCTCTTATTGGAGGAGAAACTGCAGAAATGCCAGGAATGTATGCAGAGGGAGATTATGATCTAGCTGGTTTTGCTGTTGGAGCATGCGAACGTAGCAAGTTACTCCCTTCAAAAGATTTGACAGAAGGTGATATTATATTAGGTCTAAGCGCCTCTGGAATTCATTCCAATGGCTTTTCGCTTGTTCGACGAATCATCCAGCAAAATTATCTCAAATGGAATGACCCTGCCCCTTTTTCCCCCGAAAGCAGCCTTGGTATAGCACTTCTTACACCAACACGCATTTATGTAAAATCGCTTCTTCCCATCATGAGAAAATATGAAGGGATTAAAGCTCTTGCTCATATTACGGGTGGAGGTTTTCCTGAAAATATTCCACGTGTCCTTCCATCCTCTCTCTGCGCTGAAGTTAATCTTTCTAACATCAATGTTCCAGCAGTATTTTCATGGATTGCCAAACAAGGTAAAATAGAAGAAACAGAAATGTTAAGAACATTTAATTGTGGTATTGGCATGATCATTATCGTAGCACAGCATGCAGCTGAAACAATTACACAAGCTCTTGAAAGAAAAGGAGAGACTGTAACTCCCCTTGGCATTTTAACAAAATGCCAAGATCAAAATAAAGGAATACTTTATAAAGGGGTACTGCATTTATGAAAAAACAAATCGTCGTTTTCATTTCTGGTAATGGATCCAATATGGTCGCCCTTGCTCAAGCTAGTCAACAAACGGCATATCCTGCTGAAATCGTTGCGGTTATTTGCGATAATCCGCGTGCCAACGGTATTGAAAAAGCGCAAAACCATAACTTACCTATTCATATTGTTGATCGTAAAATTTACAAAACAAAAGAAGAGCATGAAGAAAATATTTTTACAATTTTAAATCAATATAAACCGGATTTTCTCTGCTTTGCAGGGTATATGCGCCTTATCTCACCACGTTTTGTAAAACTTTATGAAGGACGAATTTTAAACATTCATCCTTCTCTTTTGCCTTCATTTAAAGGCTTAAACACACATGAAAAAGCTTTACAAGCAGGTGTAAAAATCACGGGTTGCACTGTTCACCTTGTTACAGAAGACATGGATGCAGGAAAAATCCTTGCCCAAGCAGCCGTTCCAGTCTATCCCCATGATACTGCTAAGTGCTTAGCACAAAGAGTTCTTAAAGCAGAGCATAAACTCTATCCCGAAGCCTTAAAAGCATTTATTGAAGGGAAGAGCAAAATGGTCGATACGCAACAACAGCTTTTATCTTTTTGAGTGTATCAACAATCTATTAATCAGCATATTTCAATGCTTTACACATAGTTTTTGCTCAGTATCTACAATTGAAAATCTCTATGAAATATTGACATAATAGAGTCCATCTCTTCATAAATTTTTGCACAAAATATGTAATTTTTTGAATTTTAGTTCATTTTTAAAATTTTTCTTCTTTATTCAATTCTATGACATTATCATAAGCTCTATTTATCAAAATACTCTCGTATTTCGCCTAAAAAGTCTTAAAATACGCAATTTTCTATTGCATAAATTTTTGTTTATGACGAAAGTGTTTCTTTAACTGTTACAGCTAACTGTTTGAGTGTAAAAGGCTTAGATAAAAAACCAAAAACAGCATCTTGTGGAAGATTTTTAGCAAAGGCATCTTTTGCATATCCAGAAACGAAAAGAAATTTGATATCAGGATAGTTTTTACGGACTTCCTTCAATAAAGTGGGCCCATCCATTTCTGGCATCACCACATCGGAAACAATAATATCAACTTCTCCTTTTTGTTCCTCAAGAATAGAGAGTGCTTCCACCCCACTTGCTGCCTCTAAAACCGTATATCCTCTCATTTGAAGAGCTCTTACCCCCCCCATTCTGACCGCATCTTCATCTTCAACCAATAAAACAGTCGCAGATCCTGTTAAGTCTATATTTTTATCTTTCTCTTCATCTTTTTCAATCTTTTGAGAAATTTCTCCTTTTATATTGGGGATATAACGGGGAAGAAAAATATGAAATGTTGCTCCTTCACCTTCTTTACTTTCACAATAAATGTACCCACCGCTCTGCTTGATAATTCCATAAACCATTGATAAACCAAGTCCTGTTCCTTTTCCAACTTCTTTTGTTGTAAAAAATGGCTCAAACATTTTTTCTTGTATAGCAGCAGATATACCAGCCCCTGTATCTGAAATAGTCAATTGCACATACTCGCCAATTGCTAAACCAAGATGATTAAATTCAGCACTTTGTTGCTTTGTAATATTGTTTGTCGCAATCGTAACAATACCTCCATCTAACATGGCATCACGCGCATTAATAACCAAATTCATAATAACACGCTGGAAAGATGCTTGATCAACTTCAACGCTCCACAAATCTCTTCCATGGATAATTTTTAACTGAATATTATTCCCCAAAAGTGGTAAAATAAGATTGCGGATATCTGATAAAAATTCAGTAAAATCAACTTCTTCAGGTCGAAGTGTTTGCTTTCTAGAAAAAGCTAATAATTGCTGTACAAGAGCAGCTGCTCGATTAGCATTATTTTTAATATTGATCAGATCAGCATGAGCAGGATCAGAACTACGATGCGTATTTAAAAGAAGATCACACGACATTAAAATTGCTGTTAAAACATTATTAAAATCATGAGCAATGCCGCCAGCCAATTGTCCTACAGCTTGCATCTTCTGACTTTGCATCATTTTGTCTTCAAGTGTTTTTTGTTCGGTTGTTTCAATGACAGAGATAATAAGCAAATCTTGCAATGCATCACCATGATAAGGCGGTACAGACATAATATGGAGTCGTAAATGGCATTCTTCATTTTTTTCTAAAACAGTTTCTAGAGAAACAAAATAATTTTTATTTGTCGCAATTCTCTGAAAAGAACGCTCTAACTGCACACAATCACGACGAGAAATAACATCATAAAAATTGACAGCTTTGTCCATACATCCCGTGAGTGATGAAAAAGCTTTATTCATATGAATCAATTGCCCTGCATGATCCACCACGGCTATTGCAAAAGGACTCGCATCAAAATATTCTCCTAATATACTGGGTAATTTTAATTGATCGTCCTCTTCTTTTTGTATTTGTTGTGGAATGATCACAATACGATAAATGGCCTCCTCTTCTAAGAGAGAAGAAACAGATATAAGACAATGGAATATTTTCTCACAAGTCGTGTGTGAATTTAAACATAACGAAAACCTATAAGGTAAAGAGTAACCTGAACTTTGATATCTGTTGGTTTGCAAACAGATATCACTCCATGAGCTCTTAGCGCCAACGCTATCAAATAACGAATCAAAATTATATTGACCAATTGAGAAATTCGCTAAATCAATTGAAAACCATTCGGCAAAAATCGCATTGGCATAAAGAATAGTTCCATGTCTATTAACGGATACAAAACCAATAGGGGCTTGATCCAAGTGATTGATAGCCTCTTGAAGGTTCGAGAAAAAAACTTCTCGCGTTTGTTGTAAATGCGAAATATCAGTAATACGCCAAAATAAAAGCTTTTTTTTCTGTTTTGTGATAGGCTGCACGGAAATATTATACCAAACAGATTTTTTTGGTGTAGAATCGGTAAAAATTGGTTGTTCTACTCTCAATTCCTCTTGCGCTGCAAGATTATTACAGGCAGCAACCTTTAAGCGATACGAGAGTGCACCTGCTCCTGGAAGATCAGCAATAACCATATAACAAGACACTTCAGGCTTATAGGTCAGAATTTTTTGATAGTTTTGATTAGAATAATAAACAAAACCAGAAAGATCAGAGATTACAATTGCATCATCGCTCCTATTAAAGATGCTAAAATCAAAATCTTCATGCGACCACACATGATATCTTAAAATGCCCATTCCACACAAAACGAGTGTTGCAACACCGATAATTGCTAGAATCAAAAAAGATATTGATATCGCCTTTTGCAAATAGCTTTGTGGATAAAAAAAACCTAAAATACCCACAATGAAAAGAAAAACTAATATAAAAACAACACCAAAAATCACAACTCTTCGATGAACAGAAGACACTGATCTTTTATTATTATCAAAACCTTTATCCATCTCTCATTGCCTTAGATTTAGCTGTTTCTTATATCACAAAACTTCCTTTATATTCATTGTTATAAAGTATATACTATGATATTATCTTTCTAAGAAAGCTCACTTAATGTTAAAAATTTTATTTCTTGTATTTAAGTGAGCCTTTTAAGGGTGTATTTATAAATTTATCTCGATAAAAAACGATATTTTCACACAAAAATGGGAGAAAATCTATGTATATCTGGTTATCAGAGCAAATAGGTGTATCTGCTGCGAAAATAACGATAAGCTCTTTGTTTTTTATAATAACAATCACAGCTATTACCATAATTATCTTGTTTTTACGTCGTTTAAGTACGAGAAGATTCAGCATTAATAGAAAAAAAAGTCTATCACGATTAGCATTATGTGAAGTAATTTCTATAGATCGAGTACGCCGCCTTGTTTTAGTCCGTTGCGATAATAAAGAACATTTGCTCCTTATTGGCGGATTAACAGATGTGGTTGTAGAATCCGATATTACAGGTACATCTAAAATACAAAAGAGAGAAACACACACACATCTAAATTCCGCCCCTACAGAAAGAAACAACATATCGGATAAAAATCCCTCTCCTTTTACGAATCAAGCGGTAAAAGATTCAGCAATCACCGCCGAAATTGAGGGGCGGCAAGAACCATCTTTATTCATTCCTACTCCTCAAAAATAAAAATACACAATTTTATCACCACGAATTTCGTTTTTTATCATTTCAATGACTTTAATCATCGCGATAAACTCTTTCACGTCGTTCGTGACGTTCTTGCGCTTCCAATGACAAAACGGCTATCGGCCGAGCCTCAAGACGCTTTATACTAATGGGCTCGCCGGTTTCTTCACAAAAACCGTATGTCCCATTATCAATGCGCTCTAAAGCAGCATCTATTTTTGAAATAAGTTTCCTCTGACGATCACGAGCACGTAATTCGATTGTACGATCAGTTTCACAAGAAGCCCGATCAGTCAAATCGGGTTGACCAACATTCTCTTCCTGCAAATTTTCCAAAGTCTCACGAGCTTCTTTTAATATATCATTCTTCCAAGAAACCAGTTTAGCACGAAAATACGCCTTTTGCCGCTCATTCATAAAAGGCTCATCTTCACTAGGGCGATATTGACCATCAATCTCTTCGCTCATGCAATAAAAAACCTCCACATATGCTATGTGCGGTCTATATATTGTGCAATACCCATCAACACAAGAGTAAAATGTCTTTTCATAACAATTGACGAATATGTCTAAATGCACTGTTTAGGTTTAATCGCTTTTTATGTAGATTGGATTCTTGATCAAATCTCATCCAGAATCATTTTTCTCGCTTATTGAAAAACTTTAAAAAGAAGGAAATCTAATATCAGATATCAGAGCCATCCCTCCCCTACTCTCTCATTCATTGTTTAAAGTCTAAATGAAGCAACAATAAATCATTTCATCAATGCAAAAAAATAAAATCTTTATAAAGGCAAAGTGTGATATTCACGTTTCAAATACATCAAAGCATCTTTTTCTTGATTACAGTTAATTGCAACAACCTCACCAATCAAAACACAATGGGTTGCGTGCTCATGCCAACAAATCAAACGACAATCAAACGATGCTAGAGCGTCTGAAAGACTAGGCGCCCCCGTTTGCAAAGCTCCCCATTGAGCAACATCAAAACGCTCATTTTGTGTAGAATTGCAACGCCTCGAAAAAACATCCGCTAATGAACGATGCTTTCCTGCCAAGCTATTAACACAAAAATTTCCATTCTCCATAAACACCTGATTCTTTAAATTATGGCGCATGAGACAAACAAGAAGGGTTGGAGGATCATCAGATAAAGAACAACACGCCGAAACAGTCACCCCGCGTCTTCCCTTAATACCATTTGTTGTCACAATATGCACAGCTCCTGCAAAAAGACTCATGGCATCTCGATATTCTTGGGAAGAAACCGCAATAGTATGTTTATGTTGAAGTTCAGGCATCAAATATGTTTTATGATTCGACATATCTTTCACTTATAAAGCTTTAAAATTTCAAGCGATCTTTCCATAAAAAGATCTATAATACATATTTTTTCTTTTCCGTCATAACACAAAAGATATTTGTGTATACACAGCGATATGATAAAAACTGCCAATCAAGGAGATTTTAATGCCCCATTCTCATCTCATTTCGCCTTCTCTCTTGGCTTCTGATTTTTCTAAACTTGGACAAGAAATGTTAGATGTTGTTGATGCTGGTGCAGATTGGCTTCATCTTGATATTATGGATGGGCACTTTGTTCCTAACATCACCTTTGGTCCTGAAATAGTCAAGGCTCTACGCCCATTAACAAAAGCAATATTTGATGTCCACCTGATGATCGCACCAGTAGACCCTTATTTGGAAGCTTTTGCAAAAGCGGGTTCAGATATTATAACCATTCATGCTGAAGCAAGTCCACATCTTCATCGTTCATTACAAACAATCAAAAAAATGGGAAAAAAAGCAGGAATCGCACTCAATCCAAGCACCCCTGAACATGTACTTGAATATTTGCTTGATCAATTAGATCTCATTCTCATCATGACAGTCAATCCCGGTTTTGGTGGACAAAGTTTTATTCCAGAAATAAAAGATAAAATTAAGCGCGTTAAAAGCATGATTGCAAACCGCCCTATTGATCTTGAAGTTGATGGTGGTATCACCGTTGATACAATTGGGATAGCAGCAAAAGCTGGTGCAAATGTATTTGTCGCAGGCTCTGCAATTTATAAAGATGGAAATAAAGAGCTTTACAGAACACGTATTAATGCATTGCGCCAAGCCGCAATCCTCTCACAACAAGGAAAAAAATGATGATCGCACGTTATTCCCGCCCTGCAATGGTAACAATTTGGTCTCCCGAAACAAAATATCGTATTTGGTTTGAAATTGAAGCCCATGCCTGTGATGCCCTTGCTCACTTAGGGATTATTCCGAAAGAAGCCGCCAAAGTCATTTGGGAAAAAGGGGCAGCAGCTAAATTTGATGTCAATCGCATTGATGAAATTGAAGCAATTACCAAACATGATGTTATCGCATTTCTAACCCACCTAGCTGAATTCATTGGACCAGAAGCACGTTTTATCCACCAAGGCATGACATCATCTGATGTTCTCGATACAACGCTGAACATTCAATTGATGCGTGCGAGTGATATTTTGCTAAAGGATATAGATCAACTTCTTGAAGCATTAAAAAGACGTGCTTTTGAGCATAAAGAGACAATCACCATTGGGCGGAGTCATGGCATTCATGCTGAACCGACAACATTTGGAATCAAGTTTGCTCTTGCATACGCTGAATTTTCCCGTTGTCGCAAACGTCTTCTTGCAGCACGAGAAGAAATTTCTACTTGCGCGATTTCAGGAGCCGTAGGAACTTTTGCAAATATCGATCCACGCGTTGAAGAACATGTAGCAAAAGCCTTGAGGATGCGTGCTGAACCAGTTTCCACCCAAGTAATACCAAGAGATCGTCATGCTATGTTTTTTGCAACACTTGGTGTTATTGCTTCCTCTATTGAAAGGCTAGCGATAGAAATACGCCATTTACAACGAACAGAAGTTCTTGAAGCAGAGGAACATTTCTCACCTGGGCAAAAAGGTTCATCGGCAATGCCTCATAAACGTAATCCAGTTTTAACAGAAAATTTAACTGGATTAGCCCGTATGGTACGTGCATTTGCACTCCCAGCCATGGAAAATGTAGCTCTTTGGCATGAACGTGATATTTCCCATTCATCTGTTGAGCGTTATATTGCTCCAGATGCGACTATTACACTTGATTTTGCTCTTTCTCGCCTCACATCTGTCATTGAAAATCTTATTGTCTATCCAGAAAATATGCAAAAAAATCTCAATAAATTCCGCGGTCTTGTTCACTCACAACGGGTTCTTTTAGCCCTCACACAAGCAGGGATTAGTCGTGAAGATTCTTATCGAATTGTACAACGAAATGCGATGAAAGTTTGGGAACAAGGAAAAGATTTTTTAGAAGAACTCCTCAATGACAAAGATGTTACCAAAGCTTTAAGTGAAGAAGAACTTCGCGAAAAATTTGATCTTTCTTACCACACCAAACATATCAATACGATTTTTAAACGTGTTTTTGAAGAACAATAAAGCGACATAGAAAACCAAAATCCATTCCACCTATGATCAAAAATCTGTTGTAACAAAGAAAACAATTCATGAGAGCAAATCAACTCGATATTCTTATTGTTCCTGGCTACAAAGGATCTGGTCCAGATCATTGGCAAACACGCTGGGAAAAAAAATTGTCGACAGCCCGCCGCATTGAACAACTCCATTGGTCAAAGCCTGTTTGTGAAGAGTGGGTTAACAAAGTTAAAACCGCCATCGCAAAAGCTCAAAGGCCTGTTATGCTTATTGCTCATTCATTAGGAGTTCCCAGTGTTATTCATGCAACTGTACAAAATACAGAAAAAATTTGTGGCGCATTCTTTGTTGCACCTCCAGATGTCGCCAATGAAAAAATACGTCCCAAACATTTAATGACATTTGGCCCCTATCATCGCCAAAAGCTTCCTTTTCCTTCTATTGTCATAGCCAGTCGCAACGATGAGTTTTGTCAATTTTCAGTAGCAGAAAAAATTGCCAATGATTGGGGATCACTCTTTGTTGATGCTGGGTATTCTGGCCATATTAACGCAGAATCCGGACACGGACCTTGGCCTGAAGGGCTTATGGTCCTCTCTCACTTTCTTGCAAAAATTTGATCCAAAAGAGGTGATCTTCTTTCTCATCGCTTATGTATCTTCACCTTTGGGTAAACGTGTAATGATAAAAATTATAAAAGTATCATAGCAATATCATTGAGAAATTCTATCAATTAGGATAGTATCATTTATCAATGTTATTAAAAACCTCTCAAGATAAATAGAGAATCATGATGAATCGTCGCCACCGTATTTATGAAGGCAAGGCTAAAATTTTATATGAAGGACCTGAACCAGGGACTTATATTCAATTTTTTAAAGATGATGCAACTGCCTTTAATGCAAAAAAACATGAAATTATCGACGGAAAGGGGGTTTTAAACAACCGAATTTCGGAACATATTTTTAGCCATCTTGGACGTTTGGGCATCCCAACACATTTTATCAAACGTATAAACATGCGCGAACAGCTTATTAAAGCGGTGGAAATCATTCCGTTGGAAGTTGTTGTTCGCAATGTTGCTGCTGGCTCTCTTGCTAAGCGTTTAGGACTGGAAGAAGGAACCCCGCTTCCGCAATCCATCATTGAATTCTACTATAAAAATGATTCTCTCGATGATCCTATGGTAACGGAAGAACATATCACAGCTTTTGGGTGGGCTGTCCCACAAGAGATAGAAGATATCATGCAACTTTCAATTCGTATTAATGATTTTCTTTCTGGGCTTTTTGCCGGTGTTAACATCCAATTAATTGATTTTAAAATGGAATTTGGTCGCCTGTGGGAAGATGAAACGATGCGCATTGTTCTTGCTGATGAAATCTCTCCTGATTCTGCACGACTATGGGATATGCACACACAAGAAAAAATGGATAAAGACCGTTTTCGTCGTGATATGGGTGGGCTTATTAATGCCTATCAAGAAGTTGCCAAACGTCTTGGTATTATGAATGAAAATGAACCAACACGACCAAGTGGTCCCGTTCTCGTAAAGTAAAAACAAGGTAAAAAAACATTACCTTATATAAATACCCCTCTTCAAAGGAGAGGTTCTTTTAAAAACAGGAAGCAAAAAATGAAAGCACGCATTACAGTTACTTTAAGAGAAAGCGTTCTTGATCCACAAGGAGAAGCAATTGTCGGTGCTTTAAAAAGTTTAGCTTTCGAAGGCATTCAATCCATTCGTCAAGGAAAGGTTTTTGATATTGTTCTTGATGAACTACCTTCTGAAACCGCAAAGAAAAAACTTGAACAAATGTGTGAAGAGTTACTCGCAAATACTGTCATTGAAAATTATACAATCGAACTTTTTTAAGTGAAACGCTCATGAAAACTGCCATCATTCAACTTCCTGGATTAAATCGTGATCGAGATATGGTTGCAGCATTACATCATATAACGGGAGTTGAGCCACTAAAAATTTGGCAAACAGAAACAACAATTCCAGATGTAGATGTTATTATTATTCCTGGTGGCTTTTCCTATGGCGACTACTTAAGGTGTGGTGCGATTGGAGCGCGAACTCCCGTCTTAAAAGCCATTCGTGAAAAAGCACAAGAAGGTACGACAATTATAGGTATCTGTAATGGATTTCAAATTTTGTTGGAAGCAGGATTATTACCCGGTACTTTAATGCGTAACGCTTCTTTAAAGTTTGTTTGTCGTGAAATCAAACTTGAAGTCGTCAACGCCAAGACAAAATTTTCTCGATATTATTCTAAAGGACAAATTATTCGTTGTCCTGTTGCCCATCATGACGGAAATTATTTTATTGATAGTGAAACATTGAAACAAATGGAAGACAATGAACAAATTGTTTTTCGCTATGCAGAAAATACAAACCCGAACGGCTCAATGAAAGATATTGCTGGTATTGTTAATAAAGCTGGTAATATTCTTGGTATGATGCCCCATCCTGAAAACTTTATTGAACCCGCCCATGGAGGTACTGACGGTCGTTTACTTTTTCAAAGTGCTTTAGAGTTAGTAAATGGATAATGCTGCAAAAATACTCGCGCTCCATAATTTAAAAAAACAAGGATTTATACCATTTCTCGCATCGTAAATCTATAAACAAAGCTCTTCACAAACAACAATGGATATTATTTTCTAAACACATAATTATTTAAGACCATTTTTAGTCTTAAATCCCACCAAATAAACGGACAAAATCTTCAGCTTACTGTCTATAAATATTTTTATTATTAAACAACATTATTGTTTATAATATAAGCTGCTAGGTTAAAAAAATAAAAATGCTAAATTTCGATTAATTTAACGGATAAATACTCATGAAGCCTTGCAATAACATCACTATTACACCAGAACTCATTGCACAACACGGGCTAAAAGAAGATGAATATCAACGTATCCTAACGTTAATTGGTAGAGAACCAACATTTACTGAACTAGGAATTTTTTCTGCAATGTGGAACGAACATTGTTCCTATAAATCATCTAAAAAATGGCTAAAAACTCTTCCAACAGAAGGAAAATGTGTCATCCAAGGACCTGGTGAAAATGCTGGTGTTGTCGATATTGGCGAAGGACAATGTGTTGTTTTCAAAATGGAAAGCCATAACCACCCTTCTTATATTGAACCTTATCAAGGTGCAGCGACAGGTGTTGGTGGTATTTTACGTGATGTATTTACAATGGGAGCCCGTCCTGTTGCTGCTATGAATGCATTGCGATTTGGTGCTCCTGATCATCCACGAACACGCCATCTTGTTTCTGGTGTTGTTTCTGGAATAGGTGGTTACAGCAATTCTTTTGGCGTTCCAACGGTTGGTGGAGAAGTAAATTTTGATGAGCGTTATAATGGCAATATCCTTGTTAACGCTTTTGTCGCCGGTATTGCAAAGACAAACGCCCTTTTTTATTCTAAAGCGCAAGGTATTGGACTCCCTGTTGTTTATCTTGGTGCAAAAACAGGACGTGATGGTGTCGGTGGAGCAACAATGGCCTCTGCTGAATTTGATGATTCAATCAGTGAAAAACGCCCAACTGTTCAAGTAGGTGATCCTTTTACAGAAAAATGTCTCCTTGAAGCATGTTTAGAGCTCATGGAACTTAGAGCCGTGGTTGCTATTCAAGATATGGGAGCCGCAGGACTCACCTCTTCTGCCGTTGAAATGGGAGCAAAAGGAAATTTAGGGATACAGCTTAATCTCGATACAGTTCCTGTTCGAGAAGAAAACATGACAGCCTATGAAATGATGCTTTCTGAAAGTCAAGAGCGTATGCTCATGGTCCTTAAACCAGAACTAGAAAAGCAAGCAGAAGCAATTTTTCATAAGTGGGGGCTACATTTTTCTATCATTGGGAAAACAACCGATGATTTACGTTTTCGTGTATTTCATCAAGGGGAAGAAGTTGTCAATCTTCCCATCAAAGAGCTTGGTGATGAAGCGCCTGTTTATGATCGTCCTTGGAGTGAGCCGGCAAAAAAAACACCTTTGAAAGCAGAAGACGTCAAAAAAGTTGAAAATCTTGGTGATGCGCTTCTGACCTTATTGAATTCTGCTAATCAAAGTTCACGGCGATGGGTTTATGAACAATATGATACCCTTATCCAAGGAAATAGCCTTGTTTGTCCAGGAGGTGATGCAGGCGTTATCCGTGTAGGAAACAACAGCAAACGTGCTCTTGCTTTTTCTTCTGATGTAACACCTCGCTATTGTGAAGCAGACCCTTATGAAGGGGGGAAACAAGCTGTCGCAGAATGCTGGCGAAACATTAGTACGACAGGTGCAACACCACTGGCTGCTACAGATAATCTCAATTTTGGTAACCCTGAAAAACCTGAAGTTATGGGACAGCTGGTTTTTGCTATTAAAGGTATAGGAGAAGCTTGTAGAATCCTCGATTTTCCTATCGTTTCAGGCAATGTTTCTCTTTACAACGAAACAAATGGGAAAGCCATTCTTCCAACCCCCACAATTGCAGGTGTAGGCCTTCTTAATGATTGGTCTAAAATGGTCACAATAAGTGGTATGCAAAATGGAGATATTCTTGTTTTAGTAGGAAATTGCGGCTCCCATTTAGGACAATCAATCTATGCACGTAACATTTTAAATATTGATGCAGGCGCCCCCCCCCCCTGTAGATTTACAACTTGAAAAAAAGCATGGTCAATTTGTTCGAGATGTCATACATCGTGGTTTTATTCACGCCGCCCATGACCTTTCTGACGGAGGATTAGCGATAGCACTTGCTGAAATGGTGATTAAAGCAGGTAAAGGAATCAAAGTAAAATTAAGCAATAAATCACCCCATCATGCAGAACTTTTTGGAGAAGACCAAGGACGTTATCTTTTAGCCGTCAAACCTCACTCTCTTAATAGTCTTAAAGAGCGTGCACAAATCAATACAGTTTCTTTAACAGAGCTAGGTCAAGTCGAGGGTACTTCTCTTAATATAGATGGGATATTAACACTTTCAGTAGACAAACTCACAAAAGCCTATGAAAACTGGTTTCCACAATTTATGGGTGAGGAATAAAAATTGTTTTTTCTCTTAAACAGCCTTTATAAAAAAATGAACAACATAGGAGAATAATGATGGCAATGAGTGCCCATGCAATTGAAACGCTTATTCGTGAAGGCATTCCTGATGCTACTGTAACAATTCGTGATCTTGCTGGAGATGGGGAACATTATGCTGCAGAAGTTATTTCTGAAAGTTTTCGTGGTAAAACCCGTGTTCAACAACATAAAATGGTCTATGATGCCCTTAAAGGCAATATGGGAAATGACCTTCACGCCTTAATGTTGCAAACAAATGTCCCAAAATAATCTAAAATTTTTTCTTGCATTCACACATTTAATACGATTAAAAGCAGTATGGATATAAATTACACACTGATAAAAATCTGAAATATCGAGGGATAAAAATGACCACTGTTCATGATTTTATTGACAACGAAATTAAAACAAACGACGTCATTTTATTCATGAAAGGAACACCTGACGCTCCGCAATGCGGGTTTTCAGGACAAGTGGTTCAAATCCTTGATTATTTAGGATTGAATTATAAAGGGATTAATATCTTAACTTCTAACGAATTGCGTCAAGGGATTAAAGATTACTCAAATTGGCCAACAATTCCACAGCTTTATATCAAAGGTGAATTTATCGGAGGCTGTGATATTGTTAAAGAAATGTTTCAAAACAATGAGTTACAGGAACTTTTGAAAGAAAAAAATATTCCCTGTAATCAATCATAGGTATCTTTCATTTTATTCAGACTCTTAAAAAGAGCTGTTTTCAGACGAAATTTTTATTTCAAGGATGCCATATGTCATATTCAGTCGATGAACAAACGCATAGAGATGCGATTAGAAACAAAATTGGCTATAAAGAATTTGTTATTCTTATTGCTTCGCTTATGGCTATTAACGCTATAGCTGTTGATATTATGCTGCCAGCTATGCCCAATATTTTAGACGGCTTAAATGTTCTCAATGAAAATGATCAACATTATATCATTTCGAGTTATCTTATTAGCTATGGCATTGCTCAAATATTTTTCGGTCCAATAAGCGATAGGTATGGACGACGTAAACTTATTCTTCTCGGGCTTGCTTTTTATTCATTTACGGCGATTGGCTGTGCCTTTGTAACTGATTTTTCTCTCTTGCTTATTTTACGTATCTTGCAAGGTATTGGAGGGGCTGCTATGCGGGTTCTTACAGTTTCCGTCGTACGTGATCTTTACAGTGGTCGAAAAATGGCAGAAGTTATGTCTATTGTTATGATGGTTTTTCTTGTTGCACCAATGGTTGGTCCCGCAACAGGACAGATCATTTTACTGCTCGGACATTGGCAATATATTTTTATTTTCATGGCAATGATTGGTTTAGGACTGATGATTTGGATTCAACTGCGCTTGCCTGAAACTCTTTATACGCAACGCTCTCTTTCCTTTTTTTCAGTTAAACACAACTTATGGATTGTAATAACCAATCGCACAACACTTTGCTATACACTTGCAACTTCCATTATTTTAGGCTGTATCTTTACCGCCGTTAATACATCACAACAAACATATGAAGGGATCTATAATCTAGGACTTTGGTTCCCTATTGCTTTTGCAGTTGGTGCTGCATTTCAAGCTCTATCATCATTCTTTAACTCTCAACTCGTTGGACGCCTTGGAATGCGGCGTATTGCTCATACTATGCTTTTGCTCTTTTGTGCCGCTTCATGCATTTGGTTTATTGGGTCCATCTTAGCAGGTGGTGTTATCCCTTTTCCTTTTTATATGACGTTATATTGTATATTAATGTTTACCTGCGGTGGTATTATGGCCAATTTCAATACACTCGCTCTTGAACCTGTAGGAGAAATAGCTGGAACAGCTTCTTCTGTATCCGGCTTTCTTCAAACATCTATCGGTGCAGGACTTAGCTTTTTTATTGCCCAACAATTTGATGAAACAACCATCCCAAACTCAGCAGGATTTTTCTTTCTGAGTCTCACTGCCATACTTCTCGTCTTATGGGCTGAACGTGGTCATCTTTTTAGACAATATCATAGTAATCCTAACGAATAAATATTACTATGAAAGATTAATAACATCTCTCTTGAACAATAAGAAACAATAAGAAGATAAACCTATCAGACAAAATAAAACATCTCCAAATAGAACACTCTTGTGTTAACATTCACATTGTTTGTTTAAAGGTACAGCTCTCGAAATATCAAATCATTTCACGACAGCACCCATAAATGGTATAATGTGAAAAAACAAACATACCTATTGTTGCAACAACTCTTGTATGTGAAACGGTTTATTAAAAAATATTTTTATTCTTTTCTTCAATAGTTTTTATGAAAACGGGCTGGTCTCTCATCTCATGATAGGCAAACAAACAGTTTTGATTGATTTAACCTGAACAAGATCGAAATAAGAGAAAAACTTACGCTTTAGGTCTTTCTTTCAATATAAAAAATAATAAATTATCCTTATAAATTAATATCTTAAACAATCATAAAACTATAGGGAATTTTCCCCATTTATAAAATACATTTAATTAATAAATTTTCCTGATTTTGGAAATCCTTTTGGAACCAAACGCCCAACTCCCGCACGCGTTCCCATCCATTCAAAGAGATCGTCCGCCTGACGGTTAAAGATTCGTTCAGCTGTATCTTGCCAACTTAAGCCTTCTGATAAATTAAAAGTCTTGGCATCAACAACACCACCTTCTTTATAACGCTGTAAACGAACACCTTTACCGCGATTCATTTCTGGTATTTGTTCAATAGAAAAAATAAGCATTTTACGGTTTTCACCAACTACAGCCACATGATCACCATTTACCGGAACACAAAGCTTTACCTTATCAGGAGCTTTCACATTCATCACTTGCTTTCCTTTTCGTGTATTGGCGATCACTTCTGCAGAAGAAACAATAAAACCATTACCGTGAGATGAAACCAAGAGCAATTTTTCCTCGGCGCGATGCACAAAAGCTGTGAGAACATCGTGCTCATCATCCATATCAACTAAAAGACGAATAGGTTCACCATGTCCCCGCCCTCCAGGTAAACTATTTGCACCAATAGCAAAAAACTTTCCACCCGTACTGATCAGCACAATCTTGTCGGTTGTAAATGCCGGAAATGCTAACTTTAAACTGTCTCCTTCTTTAAAAGAAAGCGCTTTATAATCGGTCAAATGTCCCTTCAAAGCGCGCATCCACCCCTTTTCAGAAATAACAATAGTAATCGGTTCTTTTTCGATCATTGCTTGTTGAATATCATCAAGATCATGTCTTGGTGCCTCTTCAAACGTCGTACGTCTTTTCCCCAAGAGTGTTTCAGGACCAAAAGTGTTTCGAACTTTTTTGATTTCTTCTGAAATTATTTTCCACTGTTTTATAGGAGAAGCTAACAAATTCTGTAGTTTTTCTTTTTCAGCTTTCAAACTTTCAAATTCTTTACGAATTTCAAATTCCTCAAGTTTACGCAAAGAACGCAAGCGCATATTAAGAATAGCTTCAGCTTGATTTTCTGTTAATTCAAACCGATTAATCAGCTTCTTTTTCGGTTCATCCTCTTCACGAATAATCTGAATGACCTCATCGAGATTTAAATAGGCAATAAGATATCCATGAAGAATTTCCAATCGGCTATCAATTTGATCAAGCCGATAATGAGAGCGACGAATAAGCACTTCTTGACGATGTTCAAGCCATTGCTGCAAACTTTCTCGTAAAGAAAGAACATTGGGTATTTTTCCCAAAGACAAAACATTCAGATTGAGGGGAAATCTTACTTCAAAGTCAGTCAATTTAAAAAGAGACTCCATAAGGAGCTCCGGATCAACCGACCGATTTTTAGGAACCAGCACGATTCTGATATCTTCTGCTGATTCATCTTGGATATCCTCAAGCATTGGCAATCGGCGTGCAAGCAATAACTCTGCTGTTTTTTCAATAAGACGTGACTTTTGAATCTGATAGGGAATTTCAGTCACAACAATCACATAAGAACCACGGCTACCAGGTTCCTGATGCCAACGTGAACGCAAGCGAAAGAATCCACGCCCAACACGATAGGATTCCTCAATACTTTTTTTAGGTTCAACTAAAATTCCCCCCGTCGGAAAATCAGGACCAAGAACGAATTGATTTAATGCCTCATCATTTACATCGGGATGCGCAATCAAATGGAGTGCTGCATCACAAAGCTCAGCAACATTATGGGGTGGAATAGATGTTGCCATACCAACAGCAATACCAGAAGAACCATTTGCTAAAAGATTAGGGAAAGCTCCTGGTAAAACAACCGGCTCTTCATCTTCCTCATTATAGGTTAAACGAAAATCAATAGCATTCTCATTAATTCCTTCAAGTAACAATGCAGCCACTTCAGTCATACGTGCTTCCGTATAACGCATGGCAGCAGCATTATCACCATCAATATTACCAAAATTGCCTTGCCCATCAACCAACGGATAACGAACAGCAAAACTTTGAGCCAAGCGCACCAAGGCATCATAAATAGACGCATCCCCATGAGGATGAAATTTTCCCATGACATCACCAACAATCCGCGCACATTTCGCATAAGACTGTCCAGGATTTAGTTTGAGAAGACGCATCGCATGAACAATCCGCCGGTGGACCGGCTTCAATCCATCACGTACATCAGGCAATGCACGGTGTGTAATCGTAGAAAGTGCATAAGCCAAATAACGTTCCTGTAAAGCAGAGCGTAATTCTATTGGTTCAATATGTTCTTTATCAAAAGGTAAATTCATTTTATCAGACATAGTATTAAAACAACAATTCCCACAATAATAAGAAATTATTTTATAGGATTTATTTAGTGAAATCTTCTATGAGTCGGCTTTTTTATTAAAAGTCAATTACATAAAAACAAACGCTGCAATTAGAACATGAACAGAAAATTATATCAATTTGAAAAATTTATACATGTCCGTCCCCCTTGTCCTAAGTAATTTATTGAAAGCTTTGTCAAATCCGACGATAATTTAACTGCCCACAAAGAGTTATTTCATCCTTTCTGGAATGACAAAAGCACCTTTCAAACATCGTCTTTTATTATAAAGATAAATTGTATAACAATCCCCTTCAGTTTTTCTATGAAAAACTAAAAAATATTCAAAACTTATGAAATTTAAACTTTTTAGAGTAAGTCCATAGAATGGAAAATCACATTATTTTCATAAAAACGAAGAGACACAATTCTCTGCTACAACGTTGTAAAAACTTCAATAAAAAATAAATAATATATTGACACATAAAGATAATTCATTTTTTTCAACTAAAATGAGACTCCCGAATATTATAGAGTTCTTTCATTTCTAATTTATTCATGATCAAGCAATCATAATCATTTCCTCACCTATCACAAGTGGAAGAGCCACTATAGAAACAAGGAATAAAAATGCCTCGTAAAGAATCAACACACTAGCGTTTTTACCTATCTAAATTTCACAAACAACCACACACACCGATAGCTCTTGAAAGGCATCAAAACTTCACTCTACGTAGAAAAGATGAAAACAATCCATTATCAACTTTATGAGCTATTTTTGTGAGTAGGAGCCATGCGGATTCCTAAATCACGTAATTGTGTAGGAGAAACATCAGACGGAGCACTCATCAAAAGATCAAGCGCCTGTTGATTCATAGGAAATAAAGCAACTTCACGCAAATTTTTAACACCTTGCAACAGCATAATGATGCGGTCAATTCCTGCAGCCATACCACCATGTGGTGGAGCCCCATAATGGAATGCACGATAAAGACCACCGAAACGATCTTTCACAACTTCCTTAGAAAGTCCTACAAGTTCAAAAACTTTAAGCATCATTTCTGGTAAGTGATTACGAATTCCACCTGATGCAATTTCATAACCATTGCAAACAAGATCATATTGAAAAGCTTTAATAGTAAGAGGATCTTGACAGGCAAGGGCATTTTCTCCCCCTTGAGGCATGGAAAAAGGATTATGTGCAAAATCAATCTTTTTTTCATCTTCATTCCATTCAAAAAATGGAAAATCAACAATCCACGCCAAAGAGAAACTATCTCTATCAAGAAGATCTAATTCTTCCCCTACCCTTGTGCGTGCTGCTCCGGCAAAAGATGAAAACTTTTTTGGATCGCCAGCTACAAAAAAACAGGCATCCCCACTTTCAAGCCCAAGCTGTATACGGATTGCTTCAGTCCTCTGTTCACCAATATTTTTGGCAATAGGCCCTGCTCCTTCAAATTTTCCTTCTTCTTCACGCCAAAAAATATAACCGAGCCCTGGTTGCCCCTCACCTTGTGCCCATACATTCATACGATCACAAAAAGCACGACTTCCACCCGTTTTAGCTGGAATAGCCCACACTTGAGCATTCTCATCATTCGCTAAAATTTGAGCAAAGACTTTGAAACCAGAGTTATAAAAATGCTGAGAAACATCTTCCATAATGATCGGATTCCGGAGATCAGGCTGATCAGAACCATATTTTTGCATTGCTTCATCATAGGAAATGCGAGGAAAGCTTTGTGTCACAGTCTTTCCATCTGCAAATTCTTCAAAAATAGAACGCATAATAGGTTCCATAGTTGCTAAAACATCTTCTTGCTCAACAAAACTCATTTCAACATCTAATTGATAAAATTCACCAGGAAGACGGTCGGCCCTTGGATCTTCATCTCTAAAACATGGAGCAATCTGAAAATAACGATCAAAACCTGACATCATCAACAATTGTTTATATTGCTGTGGCGCTTGCGGTAACGCATAAAATTTTCCCTGATGAACACGACTTGGAACCAAAAAATCACGCGCTCCTTCCGGCGATGAAGCTGTCAAAAGTGGCGTCGTAAATTCCGTAAAACCATTATTTTGCATAGCCCGTCTCATAGCCGCAATAATTTCAGTCCGACGCATGATATTTTTGTGCATAGTCTCCCGACGCAAATCAAGAAAACGATATTTTAATCGAATATCTTCTGGATAATCAGGCTCACCAAAAACCGGTAAAGGAAGCTCATCAGATTTCGAAAGAATTTCTACCTCTTGTGCAAAAATTTCAATCTCACCTGTTGGAAGCGTTGCATTAATAACCTCATCAGAACGTGCACACACCTCCCCATCCACACGAATAACCCATTCAGAACGCACTTTTTCAATAACTTTAAAAGCTGGTGAAGCAGGATCAGCAACAATTTGTGTGATTCCAAAATGATCACGTAAATCCACAAAAAGAATCCCTCCATGATCACGAACACGATGAACCCACCCCGAAAGACGAACTTGTGTTCCTACATCACATCTACGAAGAGCCGCACAATGATGACTGCGATAACGGTGCATGTTTTTTACCTTTGATTATAATATTCACATGCGCTACAAACGCTTTTTAATAACCATTTGTCAAGATATGAGAATAAAAACTCAAAAATAAAGTCAATAAAGCACAAATTTAATTTATCGAATTATAATAAAATGATGAATCTTATTACACAAACAACAGATCTTGAAATTGCACTTAACGCTCTACGTACCTCTGATTTTGTAACAGTCGATACTGAGTTTATCCGCGAAACAACTTTTTGGCCTCAACTGTGTTTAATCCAGCTCGCATCACCAGATGTCACAGTTTTGATTGATCCCATAGCACCAGATATTGATTTACAACCTTTTTTTGACCTTATGATCGATAAAAAAGTTGTAAAAGTTTTTCATGCTGCGCGCCAAGATATTGAAACAATTTATCATCTTGGAGGTGTTATTCCTTCCCCTCTCTTTGATACGCAAATAGCAGGATCAATTTGTGGATTTGGTGATTCTATCTCCTATGATCAAATTGTACAACGCTGCACGGGGCATCATCTTGATAAATCCTCCCGCTTTACAGACTGGAGTTACCGCCCTTTGTCTGAAAAACAACTGCTCTATGCACTTGCCGATGTAACTTACTTAAGAGATGTTTACCTGTTATTGAAAAAAAGGTTAGAAAAAAATCAACGTGCTCACTGGATGGACGATGAAATAACAATCCTTTTAAATCCTAAAACCTATGATATGCCAGAAGATGAAGCATGGAAAAAAGTGAAAGGAAAAATTAAAAAGCCACGTGAACTTGCTGTATTACAAAAGATAGCAGCTTGGCGGGAACGTGAAGCACGAAAATACAATATGCCACGTCGTCATATCATAAAAGATGAATGTCTTATAGAAATAGCAACCCAACAACCAAAAGATGAATCTGCATTAAAGCGGTTGCGCAGTCTTAATAAGAACTGGGATAAACTCTCAATTTCTCAATCATTAATCAAAGCTGTCCACGAAGGATTAGAGGTGGATCTTTCTACTTTACCCCCCATTCCTAAACATAATCCACTCAATGATACGACGGCCGCTGTTATCGATCTACTCAAAGTGTTATTAAAAATTGTTGCAAATGAAAACAGCATTGCCCCTAAAATTATTGCAACATCTAATGATTTAGAAAAAATTGCCAATGGAGGAATAAAGAAAAATATTCCCGCTATGAATGGCTGGCGCTATGAAATATTTGGTCAAAAAGCCGAACAACTGCTAAAGGGCCAGATAGGATTTTACTTTAACGATGGAAAAATAAGCACAAAACAGCTTTAATTTACATTTTTATTTTAAAAATCCATTATGATACATATAATCTACATCAATTGGTATGCCCTATAGGCCAACGCAAATAGGATAAATAAAACCTACTTCTGACAAAGTTAAAAACTTGAATAGTAAACTCTTATTAAAAATGACAGATAAATCTTTATTAGATCAATCAAATAGCAATCTTATTAAGAAAATCTAAAAAAACAGACAGCTCCTCATTTAAAAGTTTTAAAAAGAAAAAGCTCTGATAATAAAAGCGTATTCATTACAAAAATAGTAGCCTAGCAATCGGAACAAACAAAGATATAATGCCTCACGTCACCATATCGTATTAAAAAAAACTACCGAGATTGCAATCTAACAATCAAAAACGATCCAGCATAACAACTAAAATACCTAACAAAGGCAATATATTTATTTATAAAGATAATCTAGCGTTATTTATATTAAATTAGCCCCCGAATATCGTAAGTTTCTCTCATTCCATCTCAATAAGACTCATAAAGTTTTACATAAGAAATTATATGATAAAGCGCTGTTTTTTTTATAGATTAAACACCTTTCAAAGGATTCAAAAATCATGGTTAATAAATAGTTATGATTTATTTTTATTTTTTATAGTGGAAGGATTTTATAATGACTGAAATGATATTCTTTTGCCAGACCGTGAAAGTGCAAAACTGTTTCATATGAGTATTTCAACATTCCGCCGTCATGTAACCAATGGATCTCTTCCAAAACCTTTAAAGTTTTGTTTTTTATCGCGTTGGTTACAATCGAATCTTATCAAGATAATCGAGCAAGCTAAACAGAAACGTTATAACGACGCAGCATAAAAGAAAACCTTTTCACGTAAAAATGGACAAGGCTTTTCATTTTCACATGAAGCTTATGAAGTGAAAAATCCATCCTGTGACGCAAATAACAGAATAAAAAATATGTTTTCTTTTATGAACGCTCAGGGCATTACAAATGCCTTGCATGGAGTCTGGCTTGGGCGTTATGGAACAAGTCCTATTGTCCAGCTCGTGATGATAGATTGCCTAGTTTATCCCTTGTCAATGGCCCTATTATAAGACATAAAACACGAATAAATTAGAAAAAAATCAAAAAATTTCAAAAGCGAGAGGTTGTTTTATTATTTTTGATAACTTCTGTAATCGTCCAAGAGGACGTTCTCCTAATAACCCAGCGAAATTCTTTGGGATCTGCAGGATAATATGATCTGCTTTTTTATGCCACAATAAATGAGGTAAAATTCCTGCAACAGAAGCACTAAAAAGATGAGCAATACGCATAGTTTCGCCAAGAATACGTGCTTTTTCAATTATATTTTGAGTTGCTAATTGAAAAATGGGAAGAGATTCTTTATCAACCAATAAACTCGTATTGCGAAAAAAAACAGCAAGCGCTGCATAAAGGCGCCCTTCATGAGAAATTCCTGGATAAGATCCTAAAGCTATTTGATTTGCTGCTTCATTGCCTCGATAATCTGGATGTATACGCCAACCAATATCTGCAAGAAGACAAGCGGCTTGACGATAACGGCATTCATTTTCGGTTTCTGAAATTCCAAAAACTTCAAAAGCATTCGTCGTAAAATCAATGAGTTCTTCTGCTTGTTTTGGTGAACGTGCCCGTAAAATAGCCATTTCTGTGCATGCTGCAATGAGAGGATCTGAAAGCCGAATCGCCTGCGGCAAACGTGAATAAAGAAAACCTTCACGAACGCCAGCACCAGAAAAGATTATCTTTTCAAACTCCATACACTGAATGAGTTCAATAAGAACTATTGCCCCATAAGATAAAAGTTTTCGACGATTCTGAGAAACCGCTGCAATCCCTCTCATATTATCAATATTGCCACGTGCTACAAGACGTAAAAAGTTCTCCATTTCAACGGCATCAACTTCATAGCCATGCATAACAGGGAGCCGATAGTGTTTCATTGCCATATGGAGTTTTGCCAAATTACGCCATGTCCCCCCTACTGCATAAAAATAACGTGCTATACCTTTACGAGTACGAACAACAGACGATTTATAAAATTGCTCATGTACAATTTTTGTAGCTACAGCACTATCATTATTTGACATATACTGTAGCCTTAAACCACCCAATGGAAGAGTTATCCCTTCACCAACATCAGAATGATCAATATCAATCAGCTCAAGACTTCCACCACCAAGATCCCCAGAAATACCTTTTGGTTGATAAAAAGTAGACACAACTCCATATGCTGAATACATAGCTTCTTCACTTCCTGAAAGAAGATATATTTTATTTTGCAAAATATCTTCAGCATGCTGAATAAATGCTACGCCATTCTGTGCATCTCGTGCTGCTGCTGTTGCTAAAGTATAGACCTCATCTGCCCCAATCTGTCGACAAAGCGTACGAAACCGTTTCAGTGTTTGCAACGCCATTTTCATCGATTTTTCTTCTAAAAATCCCGTTTTTGCCACACCATGACCGAGACCACAAAGAATCTTTTCATTAAACAAAACTGTTGGTGATCGAACAAGCCCCTCATAAATAACCAACCGAACAGAATTTGAGCCAATGTCAATAACAGCAACAGGCTTACACCCTTTTAACCGACCTTGAGCATCTCTATATGTCATTGGATTTCAGTCTTTATGTATTTCGGCTTGTTGCCGATGCAACGCAACCAAGCGCGAAACAGAAGACTCAAAAGACTTATTTTCCCCCGCAAAACTTGTATTGGCCATAAAATACTCCTGCGCATTAAATAGACTTTCACCTATCTGCGGTGTAATACGTTTTGATGTTCCATCCTTAAGTATATCAAAGCTTTGTTGATTATCAATGATATTAGCTAACATAATCTGTAAAAGAATTTTTTGACGGACTATTTTATTAAAAACTGGAACCAATATTTCAATACGATAGTCCAGATTACGAGGCATCATATCAGCAGAGCCCAAGTAAACGATTGCATTTTCATTAGGCAAATCTTGACCATTCCCAAAACAAAAAATGCGACTATGTTCAAGAAAACGCCCGACAATTGATTTTACACGAATATTATCCGAAATTCCTAGAATACCAGGACGTAAACAACATATCCCCCGCACAACCAAATCAATTTGCACCCCTGCTTGACTAGCACGATATAAAGCATCAATAATTTCAGGATCTACCAATGCATTAACTTTCATCCAAATAGCAGCAAACCTTCCCTGTTGTGCGTAAACAATTTCTTCCTCAATATGCTCTAAGATACGACCACGCAATGTTAAGGGTGAAAAAGCAATCTTCATTGTTTCATTTGGACGCTCATATTGCGCAATATAATTGAACAATAACGCAACATCATGAGCGATATCATCATCTGTGGAAAAAAAAGAAAGATCGGTATAAGTTTTAGCGTTAATGGGATGATAATTTCCTGTCCCAAGATGAACATAAGAGCAAAGACGTTTTCCCTCACGTCTCACAACCAATGACATCTTAGCATGCGTTTTTAATGCAATAAAACCAAAAATAACTTGAACCCCAGCACATTCAAGATCTCGGGCCCAACGAATATTTGCTTCCTCATCAAAACGTGCTTTAAGTTCTACCAAAGCAGTCACAGACTTTCCCTGTTCAGCTGCTTCAATCAAAGCGCCAACAATTGGACTATCATTTGATGTACGATAAAGTGTTTGTTTGATTTCCACAACATCAGGATCGCAAGCAGCTTGACGTAAAAATTGGACAACAACATCAAATGTCTCATAGGGGTGATGAATCACAATATCATTTTCACGAATAGCCGCAAAACAATCCCCTTTATGTTTACGAATACATTCTGGAACACGAGAAATATAAGGAATAAATTTGAGATCATCACGAGGAATAGAAACAATTTCTGATACCGTATTAAGCGCTAAAAATCCATCAAGAACATTAATACAATTATCAGGAACAGCGAGACTATTCGCTATAAATTGACGTAAACTCTCTGGCATTTTTGCGTCAAACTCAACTCGAATAACCTGCCCACGGCGCCGCCTTTTAAGAGCAATTTCAAAAAAGTGAACAAGATCCTCAGCTTCTTCTTCTACTTCAATATCGCTATCTCGGATTACTCTAAATGTACCAATTCCTTTAACCTCATAGTTAGGAAATACATGTTTAATAAAAAGGCAAATAACATCTTCAGATGCAATAAAACGAAAATGATTGCCTTCTTGAGGAAGAAGAATAAAACGCCTTAAAAGCATTGAAATAGACAACAACACTATGTGTGAGTTCTGATCAGTTTCTCCAGACAATTGAAGCGCAATAGAAAGCCCTAAATTAGGAATAAATGGAAAAGGATGAGTAGAATCAACAGGCAAAGGTTTTAAAACAGGAAAAATTGTCTCAAGAAAATATTTTTCAAGCCATAATTTTTCAATTTCTGAAAGATCATCAGAACAAATAATTTCAATATCATTCTTTTTTAATTCATCACGTAAAACATTCAATTCTCGTAGTTGGTGAGCCTGCAGCTTTAAAATCTCAGCTAATACAATATCAAGTTGTTCCTGTGGAGTGTGCCCATCTGCACTGCACGCTGTAACGCGAGCACGAATTTGAGCTGCCAGTCCTGCAACACGAACCATAAAAAACTCATCAAGATTTGCAGCTGAAATAGAAAGAAATTGTAGACGTTCTAATAAAGGATGTTTCGAATTAGCCGCTTCCATCAAAACACGATTATTAAATTGTAGCCATGAAAACTCTCGATTAATAAACCGTACCGGATTTTTCATTGTTATATTCGATATAGAAATTTTATTTACCACCCTCTGTTCCATATATCCTAAATAATTTTCTTTTATATTTTCTAAAATCCTTGACAAAATATCTCACATAATATTTGATAATATGTTATCATCATAATAATATATCAATGCTTAACTTCCCTCATCATTTTTCCATTTAATATTTAAAAATACTTGGAATTATTGCTATGCGCAAAGCACTAAAAGCTAAGACAACTATTCTAATATAGCATAAAAGAAGAGAAATTTGTCTTAAAAAGCATCTTGCATTATTATACGCTTTATTACAAACTCACGCCTATAAAATAGAAGAGCCCAATCATAGCTGATGAGAAAATTTATTCTGGAGTTTGTATGCCATGGCTGATCACAATATTCCTCATTTCCAAAATGACCTTGGATATAAAACAATCGAAATTGGTGTGAAAGAATTTATGTGTGTAGGCGCTACACACCCATTCGATCATCCTCATATCTTTATCGATATGGGAACAGCAGATGAGAAAATTTGCCCTTACTGCTCAACCCTTTATCGTTATGTTCCCTCGCTATCATACGATCAAACAAACCCAACAGGATGCTTATATCATCCAGAAAAGCTATTATAATTGCGTTTTTTGGCTTTCTTAATAACCCCTCTTTTCATTCTGCTTGTTTAATATGAAATCATTTGTGGAACAGTCACCCATCATCGTTGGAGGAGGAATTGCTGGTTTAAGCACTGCTTTAGCACTCGCTCATAAAGGAATTGCAAGCACCATTATCGAAAAGTGTAAGCAACTTGAAACGATAGGCGCTGGTATTCAACTGACACCAAATGCAACATCTATTCTTGCTCGCTGGAAACTTCTTAACAAACTCACTGAAGTCGCGACAATCCCATATTTTCTTGAGTTAAAAGATGGATTATCTTTAAAAATACATCTACGGGCTCATCTTATTAATCTAACAGAAAAATATTGGAAAGCCCCTTATATGACGATTCACCGTGCGGCTTTACAAAAAATTTTATATAATGCAGTGATTGAAAATCCTTTGATCAAATACAAAGCAGGCGAAACGATTGTATCTTCTACCCAATCTGCAACCAACATTAAAATCACGACAATAAAAACAGATACGGCAACAGAACAGCTTCATTCAACGCCCCTCCTGATCGGATGTGATGGCGTTTGGTCAACATTACGGCAACAATCTCCTTTTCATGAAAAAGCAAATTTTAGTGGCTTTATTGCTTGGCGTGCAACAACAACATTTGATAATCTTCCTCAAAACTTTCGTTCTTCATTGCAAAATATGAAGACAATTACGGCTTGGATGGGACCAAAAAATCATCTTGTTGTCTACCCCATTCAATCATCAGAAAAAATTTTTAATTTTGTCGCCATTACGCATGGAAAAAATTCAAAAGAAGGATGGGCCCATAAAGGAAATAAAGAAAAACTCAAATCTCTTTTTAAAGATTGGAATTCAAAAATCTTACAAATTTTCGATCATATTGATGAATGGAGTTATTGGCCACTCTTTCAAATGAAACAAAATCGTTTTATCGGTTTAGAGAGACAAGTATTTGTTGGCGATTGCGCACATGCTACCTTACCTTTTGCAGCACAGGGTGCCGCTATGGCAATCGAAGATGCTGCCACATTAGCAAAAGCACTTTCATTGAAAGATTTTTCATTAACGAAAGCACTTTCGCTTTACGAAACAACACGCACACCCCGTATTGCAGCAGTAAAAAAACGCGGAGATTTCAATAGATTAGCCTATCATGCAACCGGTCCCATAGCAATTGCACGCAATCTCATGATGAAAATTCGTACACCAGAGAGCATTATGTCAGATCTCAATTGGCTTTACATGTATGATGCGATGAATTCTATAAAAAATAATGATAAAAACTTATAAAATCCTTCCGACACTTTGAATATTACGAAAGAACGAGATTTTTTTTAATTTTATGACACTAAAAAAATATCATAATTTACTCAAATAAAAGCAATATTTTTCGAAACCTACAATCCGATTTTAAAAGCTCAATTTTTAGCTCTCCTAAAAGCAAAAACACCACTCAAAATCAGCTCCCATCTTTAATCTTTCTTTAACTCAATTCTACATCAACAACACCCTGAATTAATTTCATAGCATTTGCGACATGTGAATTTACCTTATATCGCTTAGGAAGCGCAATTTCGACTTCTCGCAATCCATCCTCTTGAATTAAAATAAGCCCCACCTCTCCATTCCCCCCAAGATTTAAGTTTTGTTCAATTTGTGGAAGCATATCAACTGTTTTTATAAAGAGACGCATCATTTTATGCTGTTGTAATGATTCATTTTCCAAAGACTGAATTGTTTCAATTCGCAAACTAACTCCTTCAGAACGATTTTCTGCGCTCACCGTAATAATAAAAGATTTTCCGGGTTCTAGCATCTCTTCATAATCCGAGAGTGCCTCAGAAAAGAGAACTGCTTCATATTGTCCACTTGTATCAGAAAAATGAATAATTCCCATTTTTTTACCAGATTTTGTTTTGCGCACGTTTTTTGCCACAACAGTTCCAGCAAGCCGTGCAGCCGTTGCTCCCCCTTTAACGGCATTGGCAAAATTACCCCAAGTCTGAATGCGTTTTTTGTTTAGAATAGCTTGATACTCCTCCAAAGGATGCGCAGAAAAGTAAAAACCTATAGCTTGAAATTCTCGATAAAGTTTCTCAGCCGGCAACCAAGGGGTTGTTTGCGATAAAATCAATGGTTCTTTTAATCCGCCTGCCATTCCAAATATATCAACCTGCCCGCTAGAATTGTCATCGAGAATACGAAGTGCACGCGCATGAAGGGTTCCAAGATTGGCTAATAAAACCTCACGTGCAATGTTAAAACAATCAAAAGCACCAGCACAAACTAAACTTTCCATCGCACGCTTATTAACAATACGAGGATCAACACGCGCACAAAAATCTTCCAAATCCTTAAAAATCTTATTCCCACGACAAGAAACAATATGATCTACAACAGTTTCTCCCACACCTTTAATGGCAGCAAGAGAATAATAAATACAGTTATCACCAACCTCAAAAACACGATGAGATGTTTGTATAGAAGGTGCAATAACTTCAATACCCAACCTTAATGCTTCACGCCGAAAATCATTGAGCTTATCTGTATTCGTCATATCATATGTCATTGAAGCAGCTAAAAACTCAACGGGATAGTTTGCTTTCATATAAGCCGTTTGGTAAGAAACAATTGCATAAGCAGCAGCATGCGATTTATTAAAACCATAATCGGCAAATTTTGCTAAAAGATCAAAGATAATATCAGCTTGATCTTTATCCACGCCACCTGCAACAGCTCCATTGACAAAACGCGTACGCTGTTTTTGCATTTCAGCATGAATTTTTTTCCCCATAGCACGACGTAATAAATCAGCTTCTCCAAGCGAATAACCAGAAAGAACCTGAGCAATCTGCATCACCTGTTCTTGATAAACAATCACACCTTGTGTTTCTTTGATCAGATGATCTATTTTAGGATGAATAGAAGCAATTTCCTCTTCCCCATGTTTGCGTGCATTATAGGTTGGAATATTCTCCATTGGACCTGGACGATAAAGTGCGACCAGCGCAATAATATCTTCAATACGGTCTGGCTTCATTCCAATCAACGCCTTGCGCATACCAGAACTTTCCACCTGAAACACACCAACCGTTTCACCACGTGCCATCATAGCGTAGGTTGCTTCATCATTCAGAGGAATATTTGATAAATCTATTTTAATCCCCTTTCTGGCAACAAAATCGACTGCCATTTTCAAAACAGTAAGCGTTTTTAATCCAAGAAAATCAAATTTTACCAGCCCCGCCTGTTCCACATATTTCATGTTAAATTGTGTAACAGGCATATCAGAACGAGGATCACGATACATCGGGACAAGCTCCCAAAGTGGACGATCTCCGATAACAATCCCAGCAGCATGAGTTGAAGCATGACGATAAAGTCCCTCCAACTGAAGTGCTATATCTAATGCGCGGACAACAACGGGATCTTTTTTCTTTTCCTCTTCAAATTTAGGTTCATCCTTAATAGCATCAGCCAATTCTACCTGACTTCCTGGCGTGGCAGGAATTAATTTTGTAAGATAATCCACCTGACGATAAGGAACTTCTAAAACACGCCCCACATCACGCAAAACTGCACGCGCCTGTAACTTACCAAAGGTAATAATTTGAGCAACTTGATCACGTCCATATTTTTTTTGAACATATTGAATAACTTCTTCGCGCCGCTCTTGACAAAAGTCGATATCAAAATCTGGCATCGAAACACGATCTGGGTTGAGAAAACGTTCAAAGAGAAGAGAAAACCGTAAGGGATCAACATCAGTAATCGTCAATGCATAAGCAACAAGTGAACCAGCACCAGAACCCCGTCCTGGTCCAACGGGAATATCATGAACCTTTGCCCATTTTATGAAATCTGAAACGATAAGAAAATATCCAGAAAATTGCATACGCGTAATAACTGAAATTTCATAATCAAGCCGCTGTTCATAATCTGCAATCGTATACCCTTCAGCCAACCCTATTGTTTCAAGCCGCATCTTCAAACCAGCTTTAGCTTGATTTAACAACTCACTATCTTCTATTTCTAAAGTATTTTCTGAATTAGCAGATTGTTCTATAAAACGAGGCAATATCGGTTTTCGAAGAGGCGTGGCAATATGACAACGCAATGCAATTTCAACACTATTTTCCAAAGCTTCTGGAAGATCAGAAAACAGTGTAACCATTTCATCTTGTGACTTCAAATAATGATCTGGCGTCACACGTTTGCGATCTGGATTAGAGACGATTTGTCCTTCTGAAACAGCCATCAGCGCATCATGGGCTTCATATCCTTCTCTCTTCAGAAAAAAAGCTTCATTTGTTGCAACAAGAGGAATTTCATGCGCATAAGCCAATTCAATAAGATCAGCTTCTACTCTCTGATCATAAGAGCCATGCCGTTGTAACTCCACATAAAGACGATCAGCAAAAGATTTTTTCAAATAAATTAAGCGCTCAACAGCATGTTCTTTTTTCTCTTCTGCCAAAGAAAGATTAATAGGTCCTCCCTTTCCTCCCGTTAAAGCGATTATTCCTTCACTGTGTTCTGACAACCAATCAGCTTTAATATGAGGAGGATCAGTATCACATTTATCAAGATAAGCACGGCTAACAAGACGAACCAAATGAGCATAACCGGTTTTGCTAGCAGCCAAAAGAACAATAGAGCAGAAATCAGAAGAATTACGCCATTTAGCCAAACGTGAATGATCATTTTCATCACGAAAGTCAACAGTAAGCTGACAACCAATAATAGGTTGGACCCCATGAGAAAGACAATGCTGTGAAAATTCCAAAGCACCAAATAAATTATTGGTATCGGTAATAGCAACCGCTGGTGCATGATCTGAAATCGCCTGTTGAATAATTTGGGGGATTTTTAAAGCCCCCTCGAGCAAGGAATAAGCTGAATGCACTCTCAAATGAATAAAGCGAGGAAGAGAATTTTTGTTCTCTTGCATTTTATTTTTTACCACTCTCACAATTTCCCACTACAAAATAAATGCTAAACAGCACCCCTTATAAAAGAAAAAACTTCTGTTTATCATAACTTTAAAGCTATAAATTCATCATCATACATAGGAGAAATATCCCAATTTTATTAATATTTATAAGAGAGTTCTATCAAGAAAATGCTTCTATTCACAGCAAATAAACACCTAAAATAAAAAGAAAAACAATATACCTCATCTAAGCACTTTAATTTTTGACCCTTTAATTGTATTTTTCTTCCTAAAGTTCAATGTGTAAATAAAACAACCTCCTCTTTATGACGTTATCCCCAAAAAGCTCTTCTAAAGGTCTAGAAAAAACAAAAAGGGCAGGTTAAATTTGCTCATGCCTCCAAGTCTTCTTACCCCTCTTTTTAATTCTATTCGAACTCTTTCTGGTATTACACCTAAAGTCTATGGTTTATTGACCAAACTCTTAGATGTTAATCCTACACAACGCGAAGCAACCCTTATTGACCTTCTTCAATTAATGCCCCATTCCGTTATAGACCGCAGAATGCGTCCCAGCATTGCTTGTGCAAAAGAAGGAGATACTGTTACGCTCGAAATTATCATCGATCAACATCAATCACCACCCCGTGGTCACAACCGAATTCCCTATCGAGTTATTGCCCATGATCACACAGGAAAAATAAATTTAGTCTTTTTTCATGCTCAACCTCTTTGGCTAAAAAAACAACTCCCCGAAGGAAAAAAAGTCATTATATCAGGAAAAGTTGAATGGTTTAATGGACAGCTTTCAATGGCGCATCCAGACTATATTGCCTCGAGCGAACAATCAAATCAGATACCTCTCATCGAACCTGTCTATCCCTCTACTGCAGGACTAACTGCAAAGACACTAAGACGCGCCATACAAAACGCTCTTGATTTTATTCCACTCCTCCCAGAATGGATAGATGAAAATGTGAAAAAGCAGCAAAATTTTCCTTCTTTTTCTGTTGCTTTACGCCGTATCCATGCGCCCATTAACCCCGACGATCTATCCTTAGAAAGTACAGCACGCAAACGTCTTGCCTATGATGAATTGCTCGCTTGTCAATTGGCACTAGGACTCGTGCGTTTGAAAACTAAATCTCTTGTTGGCACTTCTCGACCATCAACAGGAATTTATACTAAAAAATTGCTCAATATCCTCCCCTTTCAACTCACAACCGGACAAAAAAAAGCAGTAGAAGATATCGCAAATGATCTTGCTTCACCAGAACCGATGCTAAGACTACTTCAAGGTGATGTAGGCGCAGGAAAAACTGTTGTTGCATTGATGGCAATGGCACAAATTGCTGAAAATTCAGGACAATCAGCTTTAATGGCACCAACCGAAGTGCTTGCCAGGCAACATTTTGCCACCATCGCTCCTCTTGCCGAAAAGGTCGGATTACAAACAACCCTTTTAACAGGACGAGAAAAAGGGAAGTTGAGGACAAATATCGTGAATGATATTCTGTCAGGTCAAGTTTCTATTGTCATCGGAACCCATGCTCTCATACAAAACAGCGTTACTTATAATAATCTCGCTTTAACCATTATCGATGAACAACACCGTTTTGGTGTCCATCAACGTATCGCTCTTACAGAAAAAGGCAATAAAGCTGATATGCTGGTTATGACCGCCACACCCATTCCGCGCACACTCGTCTTAACAGCTTTTGGTGATATGGATGTCTCTAAAATTACCGAAAAACCAATGGGACGACAACCCATTACAACAGCAACGCTTTCTTTGAAACGTCTTCATGAGCTTATAGAGAGAATCGCAATTGCATTAGAAAAAGGAGAAAAGCTCTATTGGATTTGTCCTTTAGTAGAAGAATCGACAGCTCTTGATCTCACTTCAATTGAAAACCGCTTTGCATTTCTCCATGAGCGCTTTGGAGCACACGTTGGTATGATCCATGGAAAAATGTCTACAGCAGAAAAAGAAGCCGCTATGGCATCTTTTAAATGTGGAAATACACGTATTTTAGTTGCAACCACCGTCATTGAAGTGGGAGTAGATATTCCAGATGCTTCGATCATTATCATCGAACACGCGGAACATTTTGGCCTTTCACAATTGCACCAATTACGTGGACGTGTAGGACGAGGCGATAAAAAATCTTCCTGCATTTTGCTCTATAAAGATCCACTGACTAAAACAGCAGCAACACGCCTTAATATTATCCGCAATACAGAAGATGGTTTTGAAATTGCTGAAGAAGATTGGCGCCTACGAGGCGAAGGAGAACTTTTAGGTACAAAACAATCCGGAGTCCCTGAATTTCATATAGCAAACCTTGCAGTTCATAGCGATCTTTTGTCAATGGCAAGAAAATATGCTCGTTTATTTTTACAACGCGATCCTTATCTTTCTTCTGAGCAAGGACAAGCTTTACGGTTGCTCCTTTATCTTTTCGGACACAACGATGCTGCACGCCTCTTACGAGCAGGATAACAAAGACCCTCTAATAAAAAACTTAAATACCTCTCTGTTCAAATATGGTTTTCTCTCTTAGAATTACCCATAAATGATCTACGCAGTCTCTTAGCATCTTTATGCTTCATGAACGAATAACAAATCAACAGCACTATCTTCTCTCTCAATCTGAATTATTCTTGCATTAAAACAGTAGAAGCAATATTGCGTCTTTTTCTACCATTATATTCACATAACTGATCTATTTTTTGATAGGTAAGAAAATATTTTTCGTTTTATCGTAAAGGATTTAGAAAGAAAAAACTTTTCTTCAGTATTCTCGTTCAACAGAGAAAAATGAAAAAATAAGTTTCATTATAAATCAATTTCTTACACTTGATTATTCTCCAAAAGATTCAGAAATATACTTTTATTCAACCGTGACTGATTTTGCTAAATTACGGGGTTGATCAACATCTGTTCCTAATAAAACAGCCGTATGATAAGCGATTAACTGAACAGGGAGTGCATAAATAATAGGAGAAATAAATTCTGGAACATCTGGCAAAGTGATCGTTGATAAAGTCTTAAGACAAGCTACTTCTGCTCCTTTTTTATCGGTTATTAAAATAATACGACCATTACGCGCTACCACTTCTTGCATATTAGAAAAAGTTTTTTCAAACCACCGATCATACGGTGCAACAACAATAACGGGTATTGTCTCATCCACCAGAGCAATTGGTCCATGCTTTAATTCACCTGCCGCATAACCTTCAGCATGAATATAAGAAAGCTCTTTCAGTTTAAGGGCTCCCTCCAAAGCAATCGGATAAGAAGTTCCACGTCCCAGATAAAGAACACTTTTTGCATTCACCAAATCACGACAAATACATTCAATTTTTCTCTCTAGTTTTAAGACCTCATTTAAAATACGTGGAACTTCTGCCAACTGTTGAACCAGTTTCTTTTCCATTTGAGCCGAAAGATAGCCACGTTGTTTAGCAGCACTAAGTGCTAGTGAAGCAAGCGTTGCCAATTGACAGGTAAAAGCTTTTGTTGAAGCAACACCTATTTCCGGTCCGGCAAGTGTTGGGAGAATAAAATCAGCCTCCCTTGCCATTGTTGATTGCTCTACATTCACAATTGTTGCTGTTTTTACACCCCGCTCACGACAATAACGCAAAGAAGCCAATGTATCAGCTGTCTCACCAGATTGAGAAACAAACAGCGATAACACATCAGACGTTATAGGAGGTTCACGATAACGAAACTCCGAAGCAACATCATTATCAACACTTAAAGCGGCAAATTTCTCAAACCAATAGCGCGCAACTAAGGTTGAATAATACGCCGTTCCACAACTCGCAAAAAGGAGACGATGAATATTTTTCCAATCAATCAAATTCTCAAGGGGTCGAACGACATAATTTCCAAGATCAAGATAATGCGCCAAATTATGAGAAATCACTTCAGGTTGTTCAAACATTTCCTTGTGCATAAAATGACGATGATTACCCTTAGAAATCAATAAAGCCCCTTCAAGTAATGTCGTCACAGGACGTTTTACCGGTTGGTTATTAGCATCATAAATTGTAACACCCTCCCGTGTGAGAACAGCCCAATCCCCATCTTCCATATAGCTAATATAATCAACGAATGGTGCCAAAGCAATCGCATCTGACCCCACAAAAAATTCATCTTTTCCATAACCAATTGCCAGAGGTGGACCAGAACACGCCGCAATCATAAGGTTATCTTCACCTTCGAAAATAAGAGCAATAGCAAAAGCCCCCTGCAGCCTTTTCCAACTGGTGCGTATGGCTTCTTGCGGAGAAAGACCATCTTTTAATGCACGCGTTATTAAATGTGCAATAACTTCCGTATCCGTCTCTGTTTCAAAGATACAACCATCCTCTATGAGTTCCTTTTGCAGTTCTACAAAATTTTCAATAATACCATTATGAACAATCGCAAGCTTTTCAGTCACATGGGGATGCGCATTGCGTTCAACAGCAATTCCATGCGTAGCCCAACGGGTATGACCAATCCCTAAATTTCCCTCCAGAGGTGTTTTTTTTAATTTTTCTTCTAAATGAACAAGCTTCCCCTCAGCACGTACACGATAAAGATGCCCATTATGGACCGTTGCCACCCCAGATGAATCATACCCTCTATATTCAAGACGTTTTAACCCCTCAACCAAAGAGGACGAAACACACCTCTTTCCAAGAATTCCAATAATTCCACACATTAAAAAGCTCCAACCCACATCTTAAGATTTAAATCTTATAAAACAATCCAACAGCCTTTATTTAAAACTATAAATAATAAAAATAATTCAAACATGGAGTACGGCAATCTTTAAGAATAAACCTCCCATCCATCGTTAGATTAACACGAAACAAAAGAATAAGCCGAAAATAATCATTTTTTCTGTTTGTTTTCTAACAAGCGCTCTCGAAATTTTGTCGCATAGCCCTCTTTTATAACCTGTCGTGCACGCCCAAAAGCCATACTGTTCATAGGAATATTTTCAGTAATAACACTTCCTGAAGCAACATAAGAGCCATCCCCTATTATCAATGGGGAAACAAGTGCCGTATTAGACCCAACAAAAGCATGATCACCAATCACGGTTTTATATTTGTTAAATCCATCATAATTGCAAGTAATTGTACCGGCTCCAATATTGGTATGTGCACCAATTTCAGCATCACCAATATAACTTAAATGATTGATTTTAGAAGATTCTCCTACCTTAGCTTGTTTGACTTCACAAAAATTTCCAATCTTTACGGACTTCGCCAACTCTGTTCCAGGACGCAAACGTGCATAGGGACCAATCTGTGCATCTCTACCAACCACAGCACCTTCGAGATAACTAAATGCATGAATAACCGCACCAGATTGTACTTTTACGCTTAACCCAAAATAAACATTTGGTTCTATCACCACTCCTGGTTCAATTTCTGTATCATAAGAAAAATAGAGTGTTTCTGGCTTTAAGAGTGTAACACCCGATAACATTAAATCGCGCGCTTTACGTTTTTGCCACAAAGAATCAGCCTCAGAAAGCTCAAGACCATTGTTAATTCCTACAATATCTTCAAAAGGAACTTCAACAACACGCACATCTAATCCCTTGCGTGTTGCAAGAGAAGCAATATCTGTTAAGTAATATTCTTTTTTCACATTGTTATTACCAACTTTCTCTAAAAGAGAAAGTGCATGTTTTCCACGCATAGCGAGTATTCCACCGTTACAAAAAGAAATCTTTTTTTCTTCATCGCTAGCGTCTTTTTCTTCTACAATTGCAATCAATTGACCATTTTTCTCGAGAAGACGCCCATAACCTGTTGGATTTTTGGTATGAAAACCTGCAAAAACAACATCTGCTCCATCAGCAAGCTGTGCACGCATTTGGTGCAATGAATCTTGCTGAATGAGAGGAGTATCCCCAAAAACAATGAGAACATCATCCACTTCCTTTTGCAAAGCTGAACGAGCAGACAAAACAGCATGAGCTGTTCCTAAACGCTCTTTTTGTTCAAAAATCATTACATCTTTTACAAATGACTGAACAACGTGCGTAACCTCCTTAGCACCAAATCCCACAACAACTGCTAATTGTGAAGAGCCTGCCAATTCTATTTGTTTTAGAACATGGCATATAAGAGGCAATCCAGCAATTTTATGAAGTACCTTAGGCAGAGACGATTTCATGCGCGTCCCCTCACCTGCGGCAAGAACAATAGAAAGACAACTTCTAACCATAAAAACACATAAGACTAACGAGAAAATCCAAAAAAATTCATAATATTGTGCCAACGAATATCTTCAATATAACTCAACGAAGGATAATGTTCTAAAAGCCAAAATGAAAGATCCTGCATAGAACCTGTTAAAAACAAAATCCCTGTAAGAATAAGAAAAACACCAATAATTTTTTCAACTTTTCCTAAATGAATACGAAAAGCTCCTAAAAATCGCATAAAACTGCTCGAAAATAAAGCTGCTAACATAAAAGGAATAGCAAGACCTAATGCATAAACCGCTAAGAGAACAGCTCCCTCTCCCACAGTTTCTTTTGTTCCAGCAAGCGTTATAATAGGACCTAAAATAGGGCCAATACACGGTGTCCAACCAAAAGCAAAAGCTAAACCGATAATATACGCGCCTAAAGGACCAGCAGGTGTTTTTTTGGTCTGAAAACGCGCTTCACGAAATAAAAAAGCGATTTTGAAAATCCCCAAAAAATTTAAACCAAAAATAATAATGACAATTCCAGCAGCAAGAGCAAACCAATCACGATAATAACCGATGAATTTCCCAATTGTGCTAGCACTGGCACCTAAAGCAACAAAAACAGTCGTAAACCCAAGAACAAAAGCAATAACAGAAGACAGTAAAGCCCACCGTATAAAGACTTTCTCATCAGGCTTTTCTGAACGAAAATCATCAATACCAACCCCTGCCATATAGCACAAATAAGGAGGAACTAATGGCAAAACGCATGGTGACAAAAAAGAGAGTGCCCCAGCAAAAAACACACCAACTGTTGAAATTTCAATCAAAATTCATACCCCGTCTTTCATCATAGCTTACCCCCATGAACAACAATCAATCCACATCTTCATCAATTTGTTGCATATTTTGTTCATTCGCCACCACACTTATATCTTCATCATGACCAGAAACGACTGAAAAAACTTTCTGATAGATTTTATCTTTATTTTTAGCAATTGCAATATACTCTCCCTCCGCTAACACGAGTGAAACATACGCACCAACTGTTTCATAAACGATATCACCAGAATCATTGGCAAGAGACCAACTTGTATCTGCAAGCGCTTCCCCTCCTTCTTGCCGTACCAGTTTTAAGACAATCTGAGCGGCCTGATGTTCAAGAGTAACTTCTGTTATTTTACCAGCATCCACTTGAATATCCGAACGAGCCGTCGCATTAATGGAACCATAATGGGAAGCAACATGGTAGCGGCCAGCTTTTAAACGCACAACTGATTGGGGTTTAACATTTGATATAATCACTCCCGTATCATCATTTTCTTTTTCATCCTCATAAATGGTAAAACGGAGTTCCTTTTCATTCATTACGCCATTGAGCAGTGTTGCATTTAAAATGACACCACCAGCCTCAAGATTAAAGTTTTTTACAAGACTCTGCCCATTTTCTAAACGAATATGGCGCACAGCACTCATATGACCAAATGAGACATGAACAAGATAACTTCCTGGTTCGAGATCAAAACGTGCACTTCCCCCCTTATAGGTTGCCACTAATGGTAATTTATTATCAATCCCTAGAATAGGGGCATAAACCCGCCAGACAAGCCCTTTTTCAATATCCGGATGACTATTTGTTAATCGAGCATTCAAAATGAGTTGTGTTTGATATGCTAAATTTTCGTTTTCCTGCTCTTGAGTCTTTACAATAAAACTCCTTGATTGTCCCTGCTGCTGATCTTGCCCTTCTCCTGCTTCAGAAAAAGCACAGTGGCTCCAAGTCAATAAAGCAAGCACCACGCACAACCATATACATCGGTGCACTATTTTTATAAGAATACCCATTTTTGCATTGTTGACCAACATGATCTTTTTTTCAAGAAACAATATCACACAGCCATCATTTTAAATTGAGAAACTTACACCACAACCACATGATGAAACAGCATTGGGATTGTGGATTTGAAAAGACTGCCCCATAAGATCATCAACAAAATCAATCTCAGCTCCTTCCATGAAAGGAAGTGATAGTAAATCAATAAACACAACTGCCCCGTCTTTTTTGAGAACGAGGTCATCTTCACACATTTCAGAAACCAAGTCATATTTATAAGAAAAACCAGAACACCCACCACCTTCAACAGAAATACGTAATGCTATTTTATCGGGTTCACGCAAAAGTATCTGTGCAATTTTTTTAGCAGCAACATCTGAAATTTTCACATTCATTTTATATATCCTTGCATTAAACCATCAAGAAAGAGTATCCCACACTCAAAGATCAGTTTATTTGTCATAAACCACTCTCGATTTTAAGATGATAATGGGCAGCTTGCAATGGATATAGGCAATATCAACTTCAATTACCAATCTCGAGCAGTGTACAGTGCTCATCCACAAACAAGCCGTGGTCGGTTATACCATGAAACGATGAGCACCACACGCTCACCTTTTCAACGAGATAGAGATCGTATTATTCATTCTAATGCATTTCGACGTCTTAAACATAAAACGCAAGTGTTTATTGCTGATGAAAGCGATCATTACCGTACTCGCCTAACCCATTCCATAGAGGTTTCTCAAATTGCAAGAACATTAGCCCGTGCCCTGTGTCTTGATGAAGACCTTGCCGAAGCCATTGCCCTTGTTCACGACTTTGGACACACACCCTTTGGCCATGCTGGAGAAGATGCTCTTAATGAAGCCATGGTACATTATGGCGGCTTTGATCATAATGCACAAGCATTACGCATTGTAACAAAACTAGAACAGCGCTATGCAAATTTTGATGGACTTAACCTTACATGGGAAACCCTCGAAGGACTTGTAAAGCACAATGGCCCCCTTTTAGGTCCCCACGCGAAGAATAAGGAGGTTCCTATCGATATTTTACAATACAATGCAAAGCAAGACCTTGCACTCGATTGTTTTGCAGGACTAGAAGCGCAATGTGCTGCTATTGCAGATGATATCGCATACAATGCGCATGATATTGATGATGGTCTACGTTCGCAATTTTTAACACTCGATCAATTTGAACATGTTTCACTAACAGCAGCAATATTAAAAGATATAACAGATGAGCATCCCCATCTCGACCAAACGCGTCGCGGTTACACACTTGTACGAAGACAAATAACAACCATGGTTGAAGATGTTATCAAACAGTCACAAAAAAATTTAGCACGCATCAAACCAACAAGCATAAACGATATTCACCAAGCAAAACAAACTATTGTCACCTTTTCACCAACAATGACCGTTTATGAAAAAGAACTAAAAAACTTTTTATTTAAAAATCTTTACTATCATGAACAAGTTCTTAGTCGTCGCAATGCAGCAAAATGCATTGTACAAAAATTATTCAATTGTTATTATGAAAATCCAAATACAATGCCTGAAAGTTGGCAGAGCAAAACAGTGCACTTAAAAAATCAAGAGTTAGCACGTTTGATTGCTGACTTTCTTTCAGGCATGACAGATCACTACGCTCTACGTGAATATCACCGTTTATTTGACCATACAGATAATTTCGTTTAATGGCTTTTGGCATCATCATGGAAGCTAAATATGAATATCTTTAAAAACTTCGAAAAAAAAATTAAGAGATCAATTGAATTATCTGATCTAAAAGGAAAAAATGGAGAAGATCTAGATTTATCAAAAATCACTGTTGATCCTCCACGTGATTCCTCCCATGGTCATTTATCAACCAATGCTGCTATGGTGCTTGCAAAATCTATTGGAATCAATCCACGTGCACTTGCAGATAAAATCATAGAACTTCTTAAAAATGATCCCTCTATCGAAAATATAGATGTTGCCGGTCCTGGTTTTATAAACATAAAGCTTACAAAATTATTTTGGCAAGATGCTATAAAATCCATGCTTGAATTAGGCACTTCTTATGGTCGTATTCCAATGGGACAAGGAAAACGCATCAATGTTGAATATGTCTCAGCAAATCCGACAGGACCAATGCATGTAGGACACTGCCGCGGAGCGGTTGTTGGGGATGTTCTCTCCAATTTGCTGCAATTTACGGGCTATAACATTACAAAAGAATATTATATCAATGATGCTGGTCAACAAATCGAAGTCCTCGCCCATTCTGTACTATTGCGCTATCGTGAGGCTCTTGGGCAAAAAATTAATGAAATTCCAGAAGGACTCTATCCTGGAGAATACTTGATACCATTGGGTCAATCGCTTGCTCAAGAGTTTGGTGACCAACTCCTCACGATGGATAAAGATGAAGCCTTATCTCTTGTGAAAGAACGTGCAATTCATGCAATGATGTCCATGATTCGCGAAGATTTGGCTGCTCTTAATATTTATCATGATATCTTTTTCTCTGAGCGAATGCTTTATGCTGATAATGCACGCGCCATTCGTAACACCATCAACGACCTCACTTTAAATGGTTATATCTACAAAGGAAAACTCCCCCCTCCCAAGGGACAAAATACAGAAGACTGGGAACCAAGCGAACAAACTTTGTTCCGTTCAACAAATGTCGGTGATGACCAAGACCGTGTTTTAGTCAAATCTGACGGTTCTTACACTTATTTTGCTGCTGATGTTGCTTATTTTCGGGATAAATTTAATCGTCATTTTGATGAAATGATTTATATTCTAGGCGCAGACCATGCTGGCTATGTAAAGCGGCTGGAGGCAATGGCAAAAGCAATTTCTGGGGATAAGGCTAAATTAAGTGTCTTCTTGTGTCAATTGGTAAAACTTTTTCGCAACGGTCATCCTGTACGCATGTCAAAAAGAGCAGGATCTTTTGTCACTCTACGGGATGTTGTCGAAGAGGTTGGGCGTGATCCTGTGCGTTTTATGATGCTATACCGTAAGTGTGAAGCACCTCTTGATTTTGATTTTGCAAAAGTAACAGAACAATCAAAAGATAACCCCATCTTTTACGTACAATATGCAAGTGCACGTTGTCACTCAGTCTTTCGTCAAGCACAAGAAGCGCTTCATATTAAAAGCTTTTCAAATGATACATTGATTGCCCATCTTCATCGATTAACAGATGACCATGAAATATTGTTAATACGCAAACTTTCTGAATATCCACGTATCATTGAACAGGCCGTAGTTCATAAGGAACCGCATCGATTAGCGTTTTATCTTTATGACCTTGCCTCCAATTTTCACACCCATTGGAATAAAGGGAGTGAAAATCTCAATTTACGCTTTATTCAACCTGATGATAAAGAGTTATCCTTTGCAAGATTAGGATTGATACAAGCTGTTATCAATATTTTATCATCAGGGCTTACCATCATAGGAGTCGAAGCACCCATAGAAATGCGTTGAAAAAGTTCTATAAATACATACAATAGGTACTCTATTAATAAACTTTTTCATGTATCATTGCATGAGAGGGGGAAAATTTATAATTTTAATATAACAAATCAAAATCAACCATTGATTGCACGTAAGTGCAAACCACCATGTGAGAAAAGCTATGAGCGATAACGATCGCAAAAATCTACACGAAACAAAACACGATCATGAACACCATGATCCTTTAGAAAGGCTTACGCGCATTTTTAATCCGCACAAACAAAGCGGAAACCAAAATGAGCAATCTTCTTTAAAAACAGATCGATCAACATCTCACCCCGAAATATCATCCCATGATGATGATTTTGATTTGTCCTTTCTAGAAGAGGAACTTGAAAATAATTTAGCACATGACTTACCGTTTGATGATCAAAAAAAACAATGGGACTTGTATGCAACCAGCAACGCAACAGCCTCAAATATTGCACAAGCTGCTTCTTTCAACCATTCAAAACAAAATAATTTATCTGAAGAGAAATATTCTTCACCTAGCAGTCATGATGAAGAACAAATTTTAGATGAGCTTTCTCCATTACCAATCCCAAAGAATCAATCACATCAACAGAAAACAACAGCAACCAGTGCTGATCCTTTTCTTGAAAAAAGTAATCTTATGTCACAATCAGAATCAGAAAATTTCTTTTTTGATAAATCTGAAAGGCACGAAAATAAGAGAGAGATGCCAGAAGATGTTGAACAAACCAATCGTTTTTCACAAATAAATTCACAACAACCTGAGACTACGAATATACAAAAAACTTATGATGACAATCCAAACCTCTATGACACTCCTATAAACCATCCCTATAAAATTTCAGCTGATCAAGAAAATTGGATTAAAAAAGATTATCCTGATGCCTCCTCTTCTACAGAGGAAAATGAGTTTTTCTCATCTTCTAATCTTGTGTCAGAAAGACAAAACACTGCAAGAAATCAAACAACAAGTACCTTCTCCTCACCTTTAGATTCTCCACCAGTTGATAGACAATCTTATTTAAAGGGGGCTTCACAAGAAGATCATACAACCAATTATCCCCATTTTTTTGAAGCCCCCCCCTCACAACAAGAAACTTATAGCGAAAAAGTTCCGATATATGATGAGGCTCGAGCCCAATACATCAATAATGCCGAAGGTGCCTCTAACCCAAATAGAGAAATTTCATATAATGAAAATAATTTAGATGAGTTTCTTTCCTCATCACCCTCTTTAAATACAAAACAAACGGATGGCTTTTTTGCCCATAACTATACGCACAGAGATACTCCCCCTCCCAATGTTGATACTTATAAATTTTCAGAGGAAATTGTAGAAAAAACTGGTCCTATTATGGTTCCAGAAGTCCCGTATGAAGCGCCAGAATATGATGTGCCAACTAATGGTGGTTTAGAAGAAGAATTTGCTGATGTACTCAATGTAGGAAATGTTCCAACAGATAATTTTTCTCAAAAACAACAGAAGAATGAAGTTTTTAGTGAAGTTTTTCATCAGTCTATGCAAAATTCAAAAGAAGGTGTTTATATAAACTCTAAAGAACAAAATTCCGACTATTCTTCTTCTGCCAATATGGAATATAATTTCCCCTCTTTTAGCGAGAATTCATCATACACAAGCTCAGATGAGGTTCCCACGCATCCATCAGCTCCTCCTCCCTTAAAAAGTTTTATTTTTGGTAAAACTTTCATTAAAGGTTTTTTTATACTTATTTTAATAGGAATTGGATTTGCAGGTTATTCTCACTTTTTTATGCCATCACAAAAAAATGAAGAAACGGTCATTATCCACGCTGATAATACGCCTTTTAAATTCAAACCAGAAACAACTGAAACGAAAAATGATGTTGCACATAATTTAGATATCTATAAACAAACAACTGAACAAAATGAGAAACAAGAAAATACACAACAATTTCTTATTGATAACTCTGAACAACCTGAAAATTTAAAAGAATTAAACCCTGAAGAATCTTCAAACGTTTCCTCCTCGTCTTTAAATGAATCTGATGTTGAAGTTGCAGTCACAGAAGCCATAAACCATACTATTCCAATGCGAGAAGTACAAACTGTTATTGTCAATCAAGATGGTACAGTTACACTAGCCCCCGCGCATCAAACAAACAGCAAAACTGCTGCTCAATCTGAAGAAAGCATTGATCAAGCTTCTAATGAACTTCAAGATTCGTCCCTTGTTTCGTCGCATGATTCTGATATAAACGACCAAGAAAGAGATCATGATCTCAAAAATAATATTGATAAAATAATTGCAGAAAATAATTCTAGCTCAAATATTGAAGAAAAATTTATCCCTATTCCTTCTCATGCAGAAAGAAATACACAAGTTGAAACACCAGCCGCGTCTCGCTCCACATCACCAAACAGAGTCGCAGCACAAAATTCAGAAAGTTATTACGTACAACTTGCATCTCAACCAACGCATGAGCTCGCTAGAAATTCTTTAAAAAATATGAAATCTAAATTTGGATTCCTTATCGGCGCCCGTTCTTTAAATATTCAATCCGCTTTTATACCAGGAAAAGGTACTTATTACCGTGTTCGGATTCAAGCGCAAGACCGTAATGAAGCCATAATCCTTTGTGAATCCATTAAAAGTTCTGGTGGAAGCTGCTTCATCACACGCTAAACCAAACATGCAACGGTTGTTAAAACCGTTGCATGATTTATTTTCATACCATTTAATTACTTATCAAAAACTTCAGAAATTAAAATCGTTCCAATCTTTTTATGTCTTTGTGCTGACTTTATTCCTTAATCTACGTCGATTTTCGCCCTATCTAAAAGATTATATTTATGAAAAAATCACTCCGTACCCTTATAGGTATAAGGTACAGGAGGAAGTGAATTTAAATCTTTTTTTGGCGTTGTTACACTTTGGCTTGTTTCTGGAGTATTATAACGCGAACTATGTTCAGGAGATTTTGCAAAAAAAGATCCTAAAAAACCAAAAATAAACCAGATAATAACCATCGCAAGAAGAATAGCAAAAATACCCTTAGCGATTGAAACACGTTGTTCACGACCTTTTCTTTCTGCGGCCATACGTTCTTCATATGTGTGATAATTTTTATCAATCATAGTGGATTCCTTTTCTCAATTCCCTTACCTTTAAATTTCTAGAAAATATGCATATATGAAATTATTCAGATACTTATTATGAGAAAACGATAATTATAGACAAAAGTTCCAGCTTACTTCATAAAGTTGAGAAAAAGAGGCGAGGATAGAATTAAAATATCTACCCTACCCTAGCCTTTGAATTCTATAATAAACCCCTTTGTATTCTATAATAAAACATTGACACAAAGGTTTTGTTAATAATAGAGTTATAATCAAAATATTTCATTATTTTTATTAATAAAAATGAAACATACTCAAAAGGTTTTTTATGAAATCTCCCATATCATCGCTTCCCTTTAAAATAGAAAAGCACCCATCTCCTCTGTCAGAAGAAAAATATGAAGAAATTTTAAAAAGTCCCGGTTTTGGTCAATTTTTTACAGACCACATGTGTACTATTCAATGGACTGAAGACAAAGGCTGGCACAATGCTATCATCTCTCAATACAAAGCTTTAGAAATTAACCCTGCAAGTACCGTTTTACATTACGGACAGGAAATTTTTGAGGGTTTAAAAGCATATCGTGCAAAAGATGGGCGCATCTTGCTCTTCCGTCCTGATGCCAATGCACAACGCTTTATAGAATCAGCGAGGCGTTTAGCTATGCCAGAATTGCCAAAAGATATTTTTCTGGATGCCGTTCATCAATTAGTAAAGATTGATCAAAAATGGGTTTCTGATCAGCCCAACGCTAGCCTCTATATCCGTCCATTTATGTTTGGCAATGAAAACTTTTTGGGAGTCCGCCCTTCTCAAAAATATCTTTTTTGTATCATAGCCTCTCCAGTTGAATCCTATTTCAAAGGAGAAGAAAAATCTGTCAACGTCTGGATTGAAACAGATTATAGTCGTGCCGGTCCAAGAGGAACAGGGGCTGCCAAATGTGGTGGAAACTATGCAGCAAGCTTACTTGCACAAAAAAGTGCAACTGAAAACAATTGTAGCCAAGTACTCTTTCTTGATATGATTGAACATAAATGGATTGAAGAACTTGGTGGTATGAATGTCTGCTTTATTATGGACAATAATACACTTGTAACCCCCCCACTTAATGGAACTATCCTTCCAGGAATAACACGTCATTCACTCTTAGAGTTGGCAAAACAAATGGGATTAAAAATAGAAGAGCGTCCTTATTCTTTTGCCGCGCTTCAAGAAGATGCAAAGAGTGGACACCTTAAAGAAGCCTTTGCTTGTGGTACAGCTGCCGTTGTCACATCAATTGGTCGTTTTAGATATAAAGGAGGAGAATTTATTATTGGAAATGAAACAGTTGGAGAAGTCACAAAGCAGCTTCGTAAACAATTGGTTGGCATTCAAAAAGGGAACATAGAAGATAAAAATGGCTGGGTGCATTCTGTGCAACTCTCATAATATTAAGGGTATTCCCATATCTATAAACGCTTCCATGAAAGTAGCTTCATGGGAGCGTATTTCCTAAAAAAACTCCTTTTATTTTTAGTGATAAAAAAGAAAACATTAATCAAATTTTGAATGATCTCTATGCTTTGCTTTAATATTACGAACTGTACCCGTATGGGCGCGCATTACGAGAGTTTCCGTTTGAATGTAGTGAGGTGTAAATTTAACACCAGAAAGCATATTACCATCTGTCACCCCTGTTGCTGAAAACAAAACATCACCCTTTGCCATTTCTTCCATTGTATAAACCTTATTGGGATCACTAATCCCCATTTTAGCTGCACGAGCAATTTTCTCTTCTGTATCAAGCAGCAAACGACCTTGCATCTGTCCTCCAATGCAGCGCAAAGCAGCAGAAGCTAAAACACCTTCAGGTGCTCCACCAATCCCCATATAGATATCAATACCTGTTTCTTCTGGATCAGTTGTATCAATAACAGCAGCCACATCTCCATCCCCAATCAAGCGAATCGACGCCCCTGTCGCTCGTACTTCATCAACCAATTTTTCATGACGAGGTCTATCCATAATACAAACAACAATCTGATTAACAGCCACTCCTTTAGCCTTCGCAAGAGCATGTATATTATCGGTAGGAGAAGCATCTATATCGACTATTCCCTTTGGATAACCAGGACCAATAGCAATTTTGTTCATATAAACATCAGGAGCGTAAAGGAGATTACCCTTTTCAGCAATTGCAACTACTGCCAAAGAATTAGCAATATTTTTAGCACAAAGTGTTGTACCCTCTAGTGGATCAAGTGCAATATCGATCGCCAATCCACTTTGAAGACCCACTTTTTCTCCAATATAAAGCATAGGCGCTTCATCCCGCTCACCTTCACCAATCACCACTGTACCATCAATAGGCAATCGATTAAGTTCTTGCCGCATTGCATCTACAGCAGCCTGATCCGCTGCCTTTTCATCGCCACGTCCGCGCCAGCGTGCAGCAGCAACAGCAGCACGTTCAGTAACACGTACCAATTCAAGCGTCAAAATACGATCAAGTCCATTTAAAATCTTCTGAGTTGTGGGCATATGAAAAAATCCTACCGAATGAATACCAGAAAAATATGAGTCCTTATTAAATACTAAGAATAAAGTTTTTTGGCAAAGATGAAAATTTTTCACAAGAGATAAAAGAACTCAAGCGTGCGTTTTTATTATCAAGAAAGTTATCAATTCTTTGCCATAGGTTCAATACGAATAAATTGAGATTTTGCAACAAGATGTCCATCTTTTTCAATTTCTGCAAGTGCCTGTCGTACATTCACCTCTGTTGTTTCATGCGTAATTAAAATAATTGTTTTTTCAATTTGATCTTCTACAAAAGATCTTTGAACAATCGACTCCAATGAGATGTGATTATCAGCCATATGCCTTGCGACCGCGGCAAAAACACCAGTACGATCATGAACATTTAAACGAATAAAATAACCACCTGCATGATGCGAAATACGTGCTTTTTTATGAGGAGCAAGTTCTAATGCTGGACGTCTTAAAACAGGTGCATACTGAAAACCAGAACGCGCTTTTGCTATATCAGCCAAATCACCAATAACGGCTGATGCTGTTGCCTTTCCTCCAGCGCCAGGACCAGAAAACAGTAATTCACCTAATAAATCACTTTGAATAGAAAGAGCATTGGTTACACCATTTATCTGTGCAATCATTGAGGATGCTGGTACCATTGTTGGATGAACGCGTTGCTCTATTCCAGAATCCGTTTTTAATGCAACCCCTAAAAGCTTAATCCGATACCCCAATTCATCAGCTGCTCGAATATCAATTTGCGAAATATTATGAATTCCTTCAACATAAACATCATCTAACGAAATAGCTGTTCCAAATGCCAAGCTTGTCAACAAAGCTAATTTATGAGCAGTATCATTTCCCTCAATATCAAAAGTTGGATCTGCTTCAGCATACCCAAGTCTCTGTGCATCTGCTAAACAATCTTTAAATGAAAGACCTTCCGTAAACATGCGTGTTAATATATAATTACAGGTTCCATTGAGAATACCATAAATTCGCGATATGCGATTACTAACAAGTGATTCTCTCATCGCTTTGATGACAGGAATCCCCCCTGCAACAGCTGCTTCAAAATGAAGAAAAACACCTTTTTTTTCTGCAATTATAGCCAGCTCTACTCCATGTCGAGCAAGAAGAGCTTTATTGGCTGTTACAACATGATGTCCCGCCTCAAGCGCTCTCTTAACAGCGGTATACACCACATCCAATTCACCACCAATTAACTCTACAAAAACATCAATCTCATCAGAAGCAGCCAACTCCACAGGTGAATCAAACCATTTTATATCACTGAGATCAAGTCCACGATTGCGGCCTTTATCGCGCGCACTAACAGCAACAACTTTGATGAATCGCCCACATTGACAAGCTAAACTATTCGCTTTTTCACATAGAGCTCGAACAACTGAAGTACCAACCGTACCAAGTCCCGCAACACCAACTTTTAAAGCTTCTGCCATTATTAACCACTGATCCCTATCTTCATTGAAAAATCGTTTAAATGATGTGCCAATCAACACAAAGAATATTTACATCCATAAGAACAAAAGAAATACCCCGCTCTATTCACTTCATTTTTTCCAATAGAATTATCCCCGCTTGTTCAATCAACATTCCTAAAAATATAATATTTATTGTCTTCAAAGATTTCAGAATCTTTATAAAATATTTAATTCAGAATGAAAATCTGTAAAACTGATAAATGCAAGTTTCCATAAAGAAAAGTTCTAAAAAATAATCAATAACAAGTTAAAGAATATTGAAGACTTAGTAAGAAAGAATAAAACATCTCTTCTAAATCAACAAGTATGGAACAAAAAACATTCTTTTATATGATAAATTAAGAGAATGGATAAAATAAAGTAGATCAGTACATAATAACACATTTCTTCCTACCATTCCATAGCTTTAAATATAAATCTTTAATGCAAAATCTTAACGCACTCATATATCAAAATAGAACCTTACATTAAAGTAAAAAACAAAACTTAATATGCGCACACCATAATTCTGAAATATTATAAATATAGAGAATAAAGTTTCAAAATTTGAATATTTTATCTCAACTTATTGCCACCTCTTTAAAAAACTAGCGAATTGAAATGAAAAAAAACTCAATCTACCCTTTATCCACGCTAATTCATTTTCAAATCAAGAACCTTCTCAATATATAAAAGAGCAAATGAAGGGTTTTTAATCTTAAATTTCTTACAGACATGTAAAAGTAAATATAAAAAATATTTTTAATATATTCTATAAAAATTGATTTAATATTTTCATTTTTATTATACAGATATCTATTTATATTTTGTTAAATTGTAAGTAATCTATGGATTATTCATAAAAAAACTTTTGTATGATTGGTATTATTTGTTTATTTGGTAATAAATATTGTATTTCTACTTTATAAATTATACAGTTTTTGCTTTATGATAAGCTCAAATGAGAAATCTTCCGTATAAAGGCTCTTTCAAGCAAGTTAAATAATATTCTCATGTGACAACAAAGATAACAAACGATAAAATATGTAAAAAATAAATACATTTAAAATGCTGTTTTGATCATTTTTGCCTACTTTTCAAACTGAAAATAAATGCAAATATCATTTGCTGAGATGATACCCACATCAAAACTTTCTATCAATGATGATAACTTTACATTTTTTCTACAAAAAATCTTAGAAAATAAGATGATTCAAACAAGAGTTTCTCAAAAATTATTCAATAAAACACACTTTTTTCAAAAAAAATGACACAGAGGGCTTGCGAAGTAAAAAGATCCTCTCTATAAGCCTCATCATTGGTTTGCGCCCATCGTCTAGCGGTTAGGACATCGCCCTTTCACGGCGGAAACAGGGGTTCGATTCCCCTTGGGCGTACCATCCTCCTTTTTTCTATGTGTAATATATTCATTTTATTTGTGTTTTTAAAAATGAGGGATGCATAAATAAAAACGAGAGAACAAGATTTTAAAAGGAATTTCTTCGTAAATTAAAAGGAATCTCTTTGTAAAAAGGATACAAGAATCATTAGGTGATTAATTTCTTTGTTGCATTTCGAGGATAGTGCTTTACTGCGCACAGTTATAACAATAAGAATCTATAAAATATAAGAATTAGAGTATTCTAGCTCGCGATACGGTAATTTTATAAGTCATATTCTTGCGTATGCTGTTAATTTTTAAATTAAACCAGCCGCATCATTTATACGTTTTTTCCAACCTTCAAAACTGAAGTTTATCCCAAACGCATTTTATATGAAGCATTTCTAATTACAGTGCCTTTGTTATCACATTAAACTTTTTATAAATAAACAAACCGTAATCTTAGAGTTGAAATAGCAATATAAAAAATAGATGCTTATTCACCTCACACAACAAATCAAGAAACTATAATTCAGAATACGATCAATTTATTAAATGGAATCTCTGATAATAAAAACGCATAATCCCCGTCCCTCGGTGATCTAACTACCTTATCTATTAAACAGATTCTTCATCAATCATAGAATACTTATAGATTTATAAACACATCACTTCTTTTCAAGGATTAAACCCTCCAACAAAATTTTACACTCTATTGATAATATATTCTAAAAGCTCATATTTGAATGCTTTTTTCCCTTGTTTTTACTTTTCATTATAAAGTTGAAAGTGTTATATAAGTAGTATCGCTTAAAAGAAAAAGGATTTCTAATGGTAAAGATCAAAGTAGAAAACCCCGTTGTTGAACTTGATGGGGATGAGATGACCCGCATCATCTGGAAATATATCAAAGATAAATTAATCCATCCCTACCTCGACATTGATCTAAAATATTATGATCTTTCCGTCGAAAATCGTGATGCAACCAATGATCAAGTAACAATCGATTCTGCCAATGCTATAAAAGAATATGGGGTTGGTATAAAATGCGCAACCATCACACCTGATGAGGCACGCGTTAAAGAATTTAACCTAAAAAAAATGTGGAAATCACCTAATGGTACAATCCGCAATATTTTAGGAGGAGTCATTTTTCGCGAACCCATTATCTGTAAAAATGTCCCTCGCCTTATTCCTAACTGGACAAAGCCAATTATTATAGGACGTCACGCTTTTGGCGATCAATACAAGGCAACAGATTTTAAATTTCCAGGAAAAGGGAAATTAAGTATTAAATTTGTAGGTGATGACAATCAAGTTATTGAACATGATGTTTTTGATGCTCCAAGCGCAGGGGTTGCCATGGCTATGTATAACCTTGATGAGTCAATTCGTGATTTTGCCCGCGCATCCTTTAATTATGGACTACAACGGAATGTTCCAGTTTATCTTTCAACAAAAAATACCATTCTAAAAGCTTACGATGGTCGTTTTAAAGATATCTTTCAAGAAATATTCGATATGGAATTTAAAACTGAATTTGAAAACCGTAAATTATATTACGAACACCGTCTTATTGATGATATGGTTGCTTCTGCATTAAAGTGGTCAGGTGGATACGTATGGGCATGTAAAAACTATGATGGTGATGTCCAATCTGATATTGTTGCCCAAGGCTTTGGTTCTCTTGGTCTCATGACTTCTGTTCTCATGACACCTGATGGTAAAATTGTTGAAGCAGAGGCTGCACACGGCACCGTAACACGCCATTACCGTCAGCATCAAAGAGGCGAAGAAACATCAACAAATTCTATTGCATCTATTTTCGCATGGACACGTGGACTGGCGCACCGTGCTAAACTAGATAACAATGAGAAATTAAAAAACTTTTCCACGACATTGGAAGAAGTTTGTATTAAAACCGTCGAAGAAGGTTTTATGACTAAAGATCTCGCACTTTTGATTGGGCCTAAACAAAAATGGCTTTCTACAACAGGTTTCCTCGATAAAATTGATGAGAATCTCAAAAAAGCAATGGGCAATTAAGTTATTAATTAAATTAAAATTCAAAGCTCTAAACAGAGCTTTGAATTTCTCTTGGCAAATTCAAAGAAGTACCTTATAAGTAAAAAGAGGATAAATTTTTATTAAATAGCAAAAAACAGTGAAACAACAGAGCTGGTCTGAGCTTTTATTGGGTAAAAATGGTCTTTGCTTTTTAACGTTTACAGGTGGTGTTATATTACACGCTACCAATGTTTATATTGTTATTACTATTTTACCTTCCCTTATAAATCATATTGGCAATGAATATTATTCTTGGGTGGCGACTGTCTTTATTACAGCTTCACTCCTTGGTACTTCACTTGCAACAAAAATATTAGGGAAATTAGGTCCTCGCAACGCTTATGTTATCTCTGGTCTTATCTTTACCCTAGGCACTTTCCTGTGCAGCATTTCTTCATCTATGCCATTATTTTTAATAGGACGCTTTATTCAAGGATTGGGAAGTGGTTCTTTGTTATCTCTATCCTATTCCATGGTACGTATTGTTTTCAGCCCATCTTTATGGTCACACGCATTAAGTGTTATCTCTGGAATGTGGGGAATATCAACCTTGTTAGGACCAGCAATCGGAGGAATTTCTGTATATTATGGCCTATGGAGAGCATCCTTTTGGATCATTGGCGCATTAGCTATATTCTTCTCACTCATAGCCTTTAAAATTTTACCCAAAAAGAATGAAAACTATGTTCCAACATCCCCCCTCCCTCTTCTCCAGCTTCTCACACTCACCTTATTGATTTTTATCATCTCTGTTGGAGGAGCTATGGACACAACAATGGCAAAAATTTGCGGATTAGTTATCGGACTTAGTCTTCTCTTTGTTTTAGCAAAAATCGAATCATATAGCTTTCATCCTATGTTGCCGCGCAAATCCTTTTCTTTCTCTTCTGAAATTTTTCCTGTTTACGCATTAATACTCGTTATGACAACAGTCGTGTACAGTATAGAACTTTATTTACCACTTTTTCTTCAAGAACTTCATGGACAAGCTCCACTTATAGCCGGTTATATAGCAACACTTATGAGCCTAGGGTGGACGTGTGGAGCCCTCTCAAGTGCTGCTGTCTCCACAAAAAAAATTCGCAACATCATTATATACTCGCCCCTATTAAAACTGTTAGGCATAGCGATTCTTTTATGGCTCATACCAACAGAAGTTTCCACGCTTGAATATATTTTTATTATTTGCTTAGCACTATTTTCTATTGGAATCAGTGCAGGCATAGCATGGCCACATTTGCTCACACGAATTTTACAATGTACAAATGATGAAGATGCTCTCCGTGCCAGTGAATCCCTTACCTCCGTACAACTATTTTCAGCTGCATTGAGTGCAACTCTAGCCGGAGTTATCACCAATCTTGCCGGACTCTTTAATCCTGGAGGAACAATAGGAATGATCTTAGCAGCAAAAACTCTTCTTGTAGTGCTCATTGGTTTTTTATTTTGTTTTGCTATTCCATTAGCGCTGCGCATTTCTTACTGCATGTTAAAAAATCCAACAGGACATTCCAATAATTAAATAAATATAAAAATACCTTCTTCATTTTAAAAATGAAAAACATTAAGCATGCTTCTCCATATACCATGAGACGCAAAAAACCATTAATCCACACAAAGTTAGAACACTTCCTAAAACAGCTGTATATTCATAACTATAACCCAATTTTAAAACTAATGCTCCAGATTCTGCACCAAGAGCGTTGGCAATATTAAAAGCAGACTGCATTAATGCTCCTGCCAAAATCTGTCCCTGTAGTGCAACATCCATAATTTTTGTTTGTATAGAAGGCATAGCAGCAAAAGAAGTTCCAACAAAAAAGCATCCTATTGCCGCTGTTAACGGAGCATAGGATAAAAATAAAAAAATAAAAAAAACAAATACGCTCCAAAGCATAGAAAAAAATATCATCGGCGAAATACCAATTTTAACGGCTAATTTAGGCCCCAAGAGATTTCCTACCACCATTCCCAATCCAACTAACGGCATAATAAATGGTACCAACTCAAGTGAAACACCAGAAATATGCATTAATGTTGGCTTGATATAAGTGAAAACAGAAAATAATCCTGACGCTCCCACCGACACCATCAACAAAAGAAGCCACACCTGCTTTTGCTTTAATGCACCCATTTCTTGCAAAGGATTCGTTTTTGGAAAACTTGAATCACAAGGAAAAAAATTCCAAATAAGCAAACAACATAATAAAGCGATCATCCCCACAAGGACAAAAGCAATCTGCCAACCAATAAGTTGACCAATCCAAGTAGCACTGGGTGCTCCCAAAACGGTTGCAATTGTTAAGCCAAGCATAACATATCCAACAGCTTTAGAACGTTCTTTCATTTCTACCATTGAAGAGGCAACCATAGCCGCAAGTCCAAAATAGATTCCATGGGGAAGTCCACTGAGAAAACGTAATACTACTAATATGCTAAAATCAGAAACAAAGGCACTAGCAATATTTGCTAAGGCATAAAAAAGCATCAAGCCTATCAAAACAGTTTTGCGTGATACCTGAGCTGTTGCCACAGCTAAAAGAGGTGCTCCAATCACAACTCCTAATGCATAAGCAGAAATATATTGACCAGCGGTAGGAATATCAACATAGGAACTTCGTGCCATCTCTGGCAGTAGCCCCATTGCAACAAACTCTGCAGTACCAATAGCAAAACTGCCCACAGCAAGAGCTAAAATTATTAAACGTCGTATTCTCGAATCAATTCCCAATGCAAGAACCTTTTGTTGATAAGAATCCCTCATATCATCACTTCTGGATAGGAGTTTTAACTGTAAATATCTGTAATACACACAAACAAAAATTCAAAACATTGTTATACGCATGCCCAATAGTCCCCAATAAAGTTTTAGAAATATTTTTATATATAAAGCATTTTATGGAGTTTTAAGTAAGATTCTTTAATGGAAAATCTTTGAAAACCTCAAGGTCATAGACGTATTCACATTCACCTATTTCTATCAGATATACCAGATAATAAACTTTGTCTCCTCTTTTCAGCCGTTGAAATTTTACAGTGAAAACTTTATTTTACAACGATATACTATACCCTATAAATAATTCTAAAATTTGCTGAATAATGCATTTCAAACAAGTGAACAATATCTCATCATTATCTTGATACAAAGATAAAACTTCTCCCCCAATTATTGTTGCTTTATTTTTGCTACCTAAATGCAGATCCCCCAAATCGATAAGCTATAATTTCAACTTTAGGCCATTCTTATAAATTATTATAGAGTCTTTAAAAAATTCTCATGATAATAGTGCTTGGTTTCTAGATTTATTAAATATCCTCTTTTAGGCATCTTTCCCCCTCCCTCACAGAGGAATCGCATCAGATATCTAACTCACTATCTGTAAATTAAAATATTCACGTAAATATATTATGATTATTTTCATATAAATTCTATAAACAAAGTACAAAACAAATATAATAAGTTTTGTTTAAATATATCTATTGATATTTTATAATATATGATAATTATTGTGATTAATATGTAATTTTTATTACATTGAAACTATAGCTTTTTAGTTTTACAATATTAATAATATTATATAAATCTCTGTAAATAATATTTATATTAATATATAAAAATAATAACAATATAAAATTATAACATTTTAAATATGTAATCTTATTTTAGTTTTATTTTAATTTTCTAAAAATTTATCTGTTCGATTGTATATAATCCATTCTTTACCTTTAATAATAAAAAACACAAAATATCTCATAAAAATACAATTTTCATACTTCTTTAAGAGTTCGCTAACGCCTCATTAACATTGTTGCTGTAAACAGTCATCAGAAACAGAAAAACTGTTTTTCTCCGGATCAGGTAGCGCGTACCGGAGTAACAGTTTCTGTTTTTATATAGTAATTAGAAACAGAATATGTGCCCTTATAAAACCGCACTGTTATATTTTAAGATAGTGAAATTTTATAATTTTGGAAGATGTTTCTAATTTCATATTTTTAACTAAATTTGTAAGTGCGAGAATAAATTCAATAAAAAAATGAGGCGTTATATTACGATTAATATTTTAGCGTCCTTGTGCCCATAGAGCACGCGTTTCAGCGCAAAAATCAGCATAACAGCCTTCCTCAATGGCATCACGAATTCCCTGCATAAGTTGTTGATAATAAAAAAGATTATTCCAAGTCAACAACATCCCCCCAAGAGATTCACCAGATTTGATCAAATGATGCAAATAAGCACAACTATAATCATGTGCTGCTGAACAAAGTGACTGTGGATCAAGAGGATGTGGATCTTCTGCATAACGCGCATTACGCAAATTAATTCTACCAAAGCGGGTAAAAGCTAAACCATGACGTCCTGCACGCGTTGGCATAACACAATCAAACATATCAACACCACGTGCAACACTTTGTAAAATATCATCAGGTGTCCCTACTCCCATAAGGTAGCGTGGTTTATCCTCTGGTAAAATCGGACAAGTAGTATCCAATACTGCTATCATAACACTCTGCGGCTCACCAACAGCAAGCCCTCCAATAGCGTAACCTTTTAAATCCATTTCTTTTAATGCTTGAGCAGAACGTTCACGCAGTTTCATATTATCACCACCTTGAACAATCCCAAACAATGCTTTATCTGGCTGATCTCCAAAAGCTGTTTTACAACGCAGCGCCCACCGCAATGAAAGTTCCATAGCTTCTTCCATTTCTTTTTCAGTTGCTGGTAATGCAATACATTGATCCAACTGCATCTGGATATCCGCACCAAGAAGTCCTTGAATTTCGATAGAACGCTCTGGACTCATTTCATAGTAAGCTCCATTAATGTAAGAGCGAAAAATCACACCTTGTTCAGTAATTTTACGGATTCCCGCCAATGACATAACCTGAAAGCCACCAGAATCGGTTAAAATAGGTCCGCTCCAGCGTGAAAATTCATGTAATCCTCCCAAACGCGCAACACGTTCAGCTCCTGGACGTAACATTAAATGATAAGTATTCCCCAAAATGATATCTGCACCAAGATCACGAATTTGATCCATATACATAGCCTTAACAGTTCCTGCCGTCCCAACAGGCATAAATGCGGGTGTACGAACACATCCTCGCCCCGTTATAATTTCTCCTCGACGTGCATACCCATCTTGAGCAATTTTTCTATAATGAAATGTCTTTATCATAACTCTCGTCTTTTTGATTCCATCAATGCATATCTCTATAGAAAGAAAAAAGATATCCCCTTACGCGCATTGTCATAAGCTTTATGAATTAATTTTTGATTCGCTCAATATTGTAACCAGCATCAAAAATTAAACGAGATAAAAGAACATTTCTTGTTAAGAAATCACCATAATAAAAGTGATAATCTAACTCTAGAAAAATAGTAAAATCCTTATAATATCATACCTCAAAATACCTACGCTTATCCTTAACAGAACTGCAAAATTATTATCACAATAATTTCATCTTCACATACTTCCATAAGCAGTAACTTTGTACCCATAAAAGAAAATTTTGAACGCATTGTACAGCTCACAATATTCTTTAACTTTTACAGATAAAAATTTTTCATCTACTGGGCACAGCGATCCTCACGCTTAATAAAAGTGCAAATGAACATAATCATTTATCCACTCACAATATTGAGATAGCTCTTGGCATTGGAGATAATTCACAAAAGAAATTAACGTGTAAATAAAAATACTTTAAAAAACTAAAAATGCTTTTTGTAAAGATTCTCAAATACCAAAAGCTCTATCGTAACATTAGAGGCTGAAAAAGCGTATGATGGTACCCGTTTGCTCCTTCACAAGCTTTAAAGATGGTGGTGCATAATATTTTATACTATTTATAGCTTTAAAACTATACATGCCATGAATGTCATCGTGGAAGTGAATGTTGATATGTACTGAGAAATGCTTCTTAAAAAAACACGTAAATATGCAACACAAGTGTATTCCGTTTGGAGCGTTCCTCTATAAAAAAACGAGAAAAATAAAAGCGTAAGTCCATACATAATCTTCATTATTTAAAAGATATTGCGTTAGATACTTAAAAAAGTAAAGTTGAATTAAAAAGGAGATGGCAAGACTAGCCATTTATTTCACTTCTGCGCCTTTATTATATTCTTCTAAGATTAAACTGTCTTCTTATTTTAAAGATTACGCCAATATATATATATAAATGCTGGTTTTCCACCTTGCTAAGAAAACTGGATGAGCGAGTAAAGCTCTTATCCGTCTTAATATGTGTTTCAAACATGCTTCTGCATTAGGATTGGATGTTGATTTACAAGCAGAAACAAAAGCACACGCTCTCTCAGGAAAGTAACATCATAAAACTATTAAGACCAGCAATGGATGGAAGAGAACTGCCAAATTTTTTATAAAACACTTTGCCAAACAACAACCATAATACAACAGACTTTGCGTTTTCTTATTCTGACAAGTGTTTGTACAAATCCTTTGCGTTATATTCTTAAGGAAGATCCGATTGAAGGAAATATATGGACAATGCTTAGCTCGAAATTATAAAAGGTAAGCGTGATACTACAAAAGAGTTTTGTGTGCCTTTATTGATCAGAAAAGAGTATTTTTTTCTTAGAAACTTATAATTAAAATCAGTATAGTTTATACTATTTTGTATCCGCAGCAATAATGGCTTTGGTAATTGAATCTGGATCTGAAACAGGTTCACCACGTTTAATTTTATCAACATTTTCCATACCTTCAACAACCTGCCCCCATATGGAATATTGACGATCAAGCCACGGAGCATCTGCAAAACAAATAAAAAACTGAGAGTTAGCAGAATTTGGATTCTGACTCCGTGCCATAGAAACTGTACCACGCTTATGAGAAAGATTTGAAAACTCTGCTGTTAAATTTGGTTTTTCTGCCCCCCCCATACCCGCACGTGATAAATTGAATTTTTCACTATCCTTCTTTCCAAATTGCACATCCCCTGTTTGCGCCATAAAACCATCAATAACGCGATGGAAAATAACATTATCATAAGCACCTTCACGTACCAATTCTTTAATACGTGCAACATGACAAGGTGCTAAATCAGCAAAAAGCTCAATAACAACCCTGCCCTTTGTTGTTTCAAGAATTAAAGTATTTTCTGGATTTTTATTCTCAGCCATATGGAAAGCTCCCTTGATTCATTTCTCAACTTGTAAAGTAGCAGCATTAATAACATCAGGATTTTTTACAGATCCATTATTATTTGTCGTACCTTTTTTTATTTTATCAACAACATCCATCCCCTTTATAACCTCTCCAACAACCGTATACTGACCGTTTAAAAAAGCAGCATCATCAAAACAAATGAAGAATTGAGAATTCGCGGAATCCGGATCTTGTGACCGTGCCATCCCAACTGTACCACGCTTAAACGGCTGTTTTGAAAACTCTGCCGGTATATTGGGATAATTTGAGCCACCCATACCAACGCGTTTCAGATCAAAATCTCTACTGCCTTTTTTTCCAAATTCTACATCACCAGTTTGTGCCATGAAATTAGGAATAACACGATGAAACACAACATTATTATAGGCCCCCTCCTCTGTTAATCTTTTGATTTGCGCAACATGTTTTGGCGCCAAATCAGGACGCAGACGAATAATGACATCACCATCTTTGAGAGATAAAACAAGAAGGCTTGCATCGCTTGCTGGTCTAGGATTACCAGCGACAGCGGACAATGAAAAAAAACAAAACACACATATCAAAACAGCAAAAGTTCTACGAGACACAATTATTCTCCCCTAAAAGATTGGAATTTCGAGCTCAAAGCTTGTGCAACATTGGGCGGTACAAATGGTGTTACATCACCTCCCATAGAGGCAATTTGGCGTACCAATGTAGAAGTTATCGCACGCCCAGAAACACTTGCCGGCAAAAAAACAGTTTGCAATTCAGGAGCCATAACGCCATTCATCCCGGCCATTTGCATTTCATAATCAAGATCAGTACCATCACGCAATCCACGAATGAGAAATGAAGCACCAACTTCACGCGCCTTCTCAATGAGAAGGTTGCTAAATGAAAGAACCTGCAATCGATTAGAATCTGCACCAAACAAGTCTTTCCCGACCTGCGTAATGAAATCAACACGCTCTTCGAAGCTAAAGAGTGTTTTTTTGTCAGCCTGTATCCCTATAGCGACGACCACCTTATCAGCTAACACAAAACACCCTTTCAAAACATCAAGATGACCATTTGTAAGAGGATCAAAAGAACCCGCGTAAAGAGCAATTTTCATGACTTTACTCCTTCCTCTTAAAAATTATTTTTCTTCGCTCATATCAACTGTATCAGAATGCTTCTCACCTTCATCATCTAATGAACTCGTATCATCTTCAGGTTCAGAAATACGTTCAACCGATACGACTCTTTCACCTTTGGCTGTATTAAAAATTGTGACTCCCTTAGTTGAGCGCCCAGCAGTACGAATTCCCTCAACAGGGACACGAATAAGCTGCCCCCCATCTGATACCAACATAATTTGATCTTGCGCCTTCACCGGAAAAGCCGCTACTAATTTACCAATTTCAGCTGTTTTAGATGGATCTGTTGCGCGAATCCCCTTTCCGCCACGTCCCGAAATCCGGAACTCATAGGAAGAAGAACGTTTACCATAACCAAATTCACTCACTGTCAAAAGCATTTGTTCACGTGCATGAAGTTCTGCATAACGTTCATCTGTTAACTCTGTTTCAGCACCCCCATCTTCTTCATCAAGAGTTATAACATCTTCAACATCAGCATCTGCACCAGAAGCACGCCGTTCATTCATTACACGTTTAATATAAGCAGAACGCTCAATGGACGTCGCCTCGACATGCTCTAAAATTGTCATCGAAATGACTTTATCGCCTTTAGCTAAATTGATACCACGAACTCCCACAGAATTACGCCCAGCAAAGACCCGAACATCAACAACTGGAAAACGGATACATTGTCCATTGGCTGTTGTTAGAACAACATCATCATGTTCTGTACAGGTTTCAACAGAAAGAATTTCATCTTCTTCATCAAGTTTCATCGCAATTTTACCATTACGATTAACCTGAACGAAATCTGATAATTTATTACGACGCACAGTTCCACGTGTTGTCGCAAACATAATATCTAATGCACTCCAGCTCGCTTCATCTTCAGGCAAAGGCATAATCGTTGTAATACGCTCACCTTGTTGTAAGGGAAGCATATTGATCAAAGCCCGCCCACGCGATTGGGGTGTCCCCAGCGGCAGTCGCCAAACTTTTTCCTTATAAACAATCCCACGTGATGAAAAGAAAAGAACCGGAGTATGCGTATTGGCAACAAACAACCGCGTTACAAAATCCTCATCCTTCGTGGACATACCAGAACGCCCCTTACCACCACGTCGCTGTGCACGATAGGTATTAAGAGGCACACGCTTAATATAACCACTATGGCTTACCGTTACCACCATATCCTCTGGCGCGATCAGATCTTCACTCTCCATCTCAGCGCTACCAAAACCAAATACGGTACGTCGCGGCGTTGCAAACTCCTCACGAAGAGCACTCAACTCATCCTTAACAATACACATAATCCGCACGCGTGATGCCAAGATCTCAAGATAGTCAGCGATATCCACACCAATTTTATTCAATTCATCAGCAATTTCATCACGCCCAAGGGCTGTCAATCGTTGCAAACGCAATTCTAAAATAGCACGCGCCTGTTCTTCAGAGAGATTATAAGTACCATCCTCATGAATAATATGACGAGGATCATCAATAAGTTTAATCAAAGGCGCAACATCCATCGCTGGCCAGCGTCGCTCCATTAACTGTGCACGTGCTGTCTGCGGATCAGGAGCTTTGCGAATAAGCGCTATAATTTCATCAATATTGGCAACAGCAAGGGCAAGACCAACCAAAACATGTGCTCGCTCACGCGCTTTACGCAAAAGATATTTTGTTCGCCGACTGACAACTTCTTCCCGAAAAGAAACAAATGCACGAAGCATATCAAGCAACGTCATCTGTTCGGGTTTTCCCCCATTCAAAGCAACCATATTACAACCAAAGGAAGTTTGCAGCGGCGTATACCGATATAATTGGTTTAAAACAACTTCTGCAACAACATCTTTCTTCAGCTCAATAACGACCCGATATCCATCACGATCAGATTCGTCACGCAAATCAGAGATTCCTTCAATGCGTTTATCGCGCACCAATTCGGCCATTTTCTCAATCATCGTTGCCTTATTAACTTGATAAGGGATCTCACTCACAATAATTGCTTGTCGACCATTGCGAATCTCTTCGATCTCAACTTTAGCACGCATAATGATTGAGCCACGCCCTGTTTCATAAGCTGCACGAACACCAGAATGTCCGAGGATAATGCCCCCTGTAGGAAAATCCGGACCAGGAATAATTTCAATTATTTTATCAAGTGTGATATCGGGATTATCAATCAAAGCGATACAACCATCAACGACTTCACCAAGATTATGGGGAGGAATATTGGTTGCCATTCCCACAGCAATCCCCCCTGACCCATTAACCAAAAGATTGGGAAAACGCGCTGGCAAGACAACCGGTTCACGCTCACGCCCATCGTAATTATCCTGAAAATCAACAGTATCTTTATCAATATCAGCTAAAAGTTCTTCTGAAACTTTTTCTAAACGACACTCAGTATAGCGCATGGCCGCAGGTGGATCACCATCAACGGAACCAAAATTTCCCTGACCATCAATTAATGGATTTCTTAAAGAAAAGTCCTGCGCCATACGCACTAATGCATCGTAAATTGAAGCATCACCATGGGGATGAAATTTCCCCATAACCTCACCAACAACACCAGCAGATTTACGATACGACTTATTAAAAGAAAGCCCCATCTCATTCATAGCATGAAGGATACGTCGATGAACAGGCTTAAGACCATCACGGACATCAGGGAGTGCACGTGAAACAATCACGCTCATCGCATAATCGAGATAGGAGCGTTGCATTTCATCAATAATACTGATTGGTTCAATACCGGTTAGCACATCACGTTCTGGGTGTGGAGTAAGATCGGTCACAATTTCAAAACTTTCAAAAAAGAATCATTTCACTTTATTTATAGCGAAAAATACACCAAAATGCTAATTTCTCTCCCATGACAAAAAAGAAATTTAACAATATTTTTCAAGATGTTATTAATTTATATTTTAAATTACCAATAATAATTAACAATTTTCACTTCGCTAAACTTCAAAAATCTGAAACAAGCAAACCATAAAATGATCATAATACTGCAATTTAAAGACTCTTAAAAAGGGACATCATCATCTAATTTGTGTGAAAAACTTTCTCCCAATTGATTATTATTTTGACCAAAAGTATTTCTCTGATTTGAGTGACTATCGGCAAAGCCACCACTATAACTCCCCCCTTGACTTGCTCCTTGCTCCCCGCTCGCAGCTCCCCGCCCATCAAGCATTTGTAATTCGCCACGGTACTTTTGCAAAACAATCTCTGTTGTATAACGGTCATTTCCATTTTGATCTTGCCATTTTCGTGTCTGTAACTGCCCCTCAATATAAATTTTGCTGCCTTTTTTTAAATATTGCTCTGCAACTTTGACAAGGTTTTCATTAAAAATAACAATACTATGCCACTCAGTGCGTTCTTTTCGCTCATTTGTATTCCGATCGCGCCAACTTTCTGAAGTAGCAATACGCAGATTTGCCACTTGATCACCAGAATTCAAACGGCGGATTTCAGGATCGGCACCAAGATTACCAATCAAAATAACTTTATTAAGGCTACCAGCCATCGTATAAACTCCAAAATTTTAATTCGTAAAGTACTCTGTTCTATAACAGTTATAACCATCTTGACCTTCAATTTACATGTCGCAATTGACCATCAATATGGGTATGCTATCCTTTCTCAATACTGTATTGAGTGTAATTATACCAAAAGATGATAAAAACACATAGTTTATTCCACCACGAGAGAATAAAAAGCTGCTCATTTGTATTTTTTTCACAAAACTTATACCTTCCTTTTGCATTAAAGCAGTTAAACACATTGTAATTCTAAAAAAACAGTTTTATTCCATTTTAGGTGCTCAATTTTTGCCACATATGCCAAGGATAAAGTATGACTCATCAAAAATATATCTCCATTCGCGGTGCACGTGAGCATAACCTTAAAAATATTGATCTTGATCTGCCTCGTGACAAACTCATTGTTATAACAGGACTTTCTGGATCAGGGAAATCATCTTTAGCGTTTGATACAATTTACGCTGAAGGACAACGTCGCTATGTCGAAAGCCTTTCAGCCTATGCACGCCAATTTTTGGAAGTCATGCAAAAACCCGATGTCGACCGCATAGACGGTCTCTCTCCAGCTATCTCCATTGAACAAAAAACAACCAGTCGCAACCCTCGTTCAACGGTAGGTACCGTTACTGAAATCCACGATTACATGCGTCTTCTCTTTGCACGTATTGGTATTCCTCATTCTCCTGCAACAGGACTTCCTATTGAAAGCCAGACAGTAAGTCAAATGGTGGATCAAATTATGTCCTTACCAGAAGGAACACGAATTTTTATTATGGCACCCTTAGTGCGAGGACGAAAGGGAGAATATAAAAAAGAGCTAACAGAACTTTTAAAAAGAGGATTTCAACGCGCTAAAGTTGATGGAAAATTCTATGAAATCGCTGATATTCCACCTCTTGATAAAAAATATAAACACGACATCGATGTCGTGGTAGACCGCATTGTTGTACAGAAGGATATCACCTCTCGCTTGGCTGATAGTATAGAAACCTGTTTACAGCTAGCAAATGGGCTTGCCATAGCTGAAATGGCAGACCAACCCTTAGCACAAAAAGAAACGACAAAGGAATCTGCTCATAAATCAAAAAATGATACACACAAACGGCTCATTTTTTCAGAAAAGTTTTCCTGCCCAGTATCGGGTTTCTCTATTCCTGAAATTGAACCACGCCTTTTTTCGTTCAATAATCCTTTTGGGGCCTGTCCTCTCTGCGATGGATTGGGTATCAAAAAGGCAATGGATCCACTAAAAATTGTGCCAAATAAAAACCTTACCCTAAAGAATGGAGCCATTGCTCCTTGGGCTAAATCGGATTCACTTTATTATAGTCAAACCTTAGAAGCATTAGGAAAAGCTTACGGTTTCAAACTCACAGATCAATGGTGTGAACTCTCTAGTGAAGCACAACAGGCTATTCTCTACGGTACAAAAAGAGATGAAATTTCTTTTATCTATAAAAATAATTCTGGTTCGCATAAAATGACCCAACCCTTTGAAGGAATCATCCCTAATATGGAGAGACGCTGGAAAGAAACCGATTCTGCTTGGTCTCGAGAAGAAATCGAACGTTATATGTCTTCTTCGCCCTGCCCAGCTTGTCACGGTTATCGTTTAAAACCAGAGGCACTTGCTGTAAAAATAAACGGAATGCATATTGGGCAAATATCAGATCTTTCTATTCTAAAGGCAGATGATTGGTTTGCCAATGTTCATCAATATCTCACAGAAAAACAACGTAATATCGCCGTACGTATTTTAAAAGAAATTCGTGAACGCTTGGCTTTTTTAAATCATGTAGGATTGGAATATCTTACCTTGTCTCGAAATTCAGGAACGCTTTCAGGGGGAGAAAGCCAACGCATTCGGTTGGCATCCCAAATTGGTTCTGGTCTTACAGGTGTTCTTTATATTTTAGATGAACCATCTATCGGTTTACACCAACGCGATAATGAACGCCTTTTGGAAATGCTGCGTCATTTGCGCAATCTTGGCAATACAGTTATTGTTGTTGAACATGATGAAGATGCTATTCTCACAGCAGACTATGTTGTTGATATGGGGCCTGCCGCGGGCGTTCATGGTGGAGAAATCATAGCGCAAGGGACACCGCAGGAAATTATAGAAAATTCAGCCTCTCTCACAGGCCAATACCTTTCAGGAAAAATGGCTGTTAAAATGCCGACAAAGCGACGCAAAATATCAAAAACGAAAACACTTAAAGTCATTGGCGCCAAAGGCAATAACCTCAAAAATATCAATGCGAATATTCCTCTTGGAACCTTCACATGCATAACTGGTGTTTCTGGAGGAGGAAAATCAACATTTCTTATTGAAACGCTTTTCAAAGCAGCATCACATCATATCATGGGCTCTCATCACAGCCCTGCCAGCTATGACAAAATTGATGGATTAGAATTTCTTGATAAAGTCATTGATATCAACCAGTCCCCTATTGGACGCACCCCACGCTCTAATCCCGCAACCTATACAGGTGCTTTTACACCGATTCGTGAGTGGTTTGCTGATCTTCCAGAATCAAAAGCCCGCGGTTACAAAGCTGGGCGTTTTTCATTTAATGTTAAAGGAGGACGGTGCGAAGCATGTCAAGGCGACGGAGTCATCAAAATTGAAATGCACTTTTTACCTGATGTCTATGTTACTTGCGATGTCTGTAAAGGAAAACGCTATAACCGAGAAACACTAGAAATAAAATTCAAAGGACAGTCTATAGCCGATATTTTGGATATGACAATTGAAAAGGCAGAAGAATTTTTCCAAGCTATTCCCGCTATTCATAATAAAATGGAAACTCTCATTAAAGTAGGATTGGGTTACATAAAAGTAGGACAGCAAGCAACCACACTTTCTGGTGGGGAAGCACAACGTGTAAAACTTGCGAAAGAACTTTCTCGTAAAACAACGGGACGTACACTCTATATTTTGGATGAACCGACAACAGGTTTACATTTTCATGATATTTCCAAACTTCTTGAAGTGCTTCACGAACTAGTCGAGCAGGGCAACACAGTTATAGTCATTGAACATAACCTTGATGTTATAAAGACAGCCGACTGGATTATTGATTTAGGACCAGAAGGTGGAGATCGCGGTGGTGAAATTGTTGCAATTGGACGCCCTGAAGACATCATTAAGGTTCCCGCTTCCTATACGGGAAAATTTCTAAAAGATGTTTTACTACGCCCATCTCTCTATAATTCCAATTCTTAGAAACGCTTTTTATTGTAAAATACAGCATACTAACAAAGCCTGTACTTTTACTATTACCTGTAAACCAACACCTAATTCCAGTAGTGCAACACGTTTGAAGCAAAGACTAAAAACAATTTAGCGCTTTATAAGCTGTTTCAGTTGTCGTATTGCCAAATAAGAATGCGCGCATAATTGCATATTTATTCTCTGTTTTGTTTATACCTGAAACGACCAGACAGCCTAAACTGGGAAAAATACGAAGTTTTAAAGGTATAAATAAGTTCCTATCTTTACATCACTTCTTAATTTATCTTTATGATTTCAAAGGAATCCGCGGCAATATCTTATAATGAAGATTGCCATTGCTTCACGCTTTTATTCATCGCGTTCCTTAATGGGATCATATTCCTCACGAAGGGACAAAACGCCCCAAACGGAATATATTTGCATTGCCAATTCACACATCTGTTTTAAAGAAACATTTCTCAATGCTCCCAAGCCCATTTCACAACAGCAGCTATGAATGCTATAATGATAAACTCATTTATTGTACACCACCATTTTTACGTTTATGAAGAAGCATAATCAGCAACATCACACTCTTTTCCAATATTTATCTCCCCTACTCCCTAATATTGTAAAGCCTTTAGTGATAGAAAGCTTTCATAAAAAACATTTTATTTCTTTTTTCAAATGTTGTTACCCACACACTCGTACTATTTATGATATATAAAGGTATTGTTTTGATTGATTGACGACAAAAAGATCTAAAATGAGAAAATCCTACGCTATTAGAGTTTCTCATTTAATGTGGAAAATGTCTAATTATCCTTATAAGTAAATGTGTTATCTAAAAAAAAGAAACAAAACTCTTTTATTGTATAATTTGAATTCTTGTAAAAGAATTGTAAGGTTTTTTCCCAAAAAACAGTGTTTGACTGTATTCTACAAAAGAAACTCTCCTAAAAGAGCTTAGAGTATCATTATTTGCGACTTTTTGTGCACAAAGTATCTGTTGGACATCTTACAGTTGTCAATATAATGTGATGCAGTCTAAAAAGACAAAATAACGTTGGAGATAATTTCAGCATGAAAAAAATTGAAGCCATTATAAAACCTTTCAAACTTGATGAAGTGAAAGAAGCGCTTCAAAAAATTGGGTTACATGGTATTACAGTAACAGAAGCGAAAGGTTTTGGTCGTCAAAGGGAACATACAGAACTTTATCGTGGTACGAAATATGTTGTTGACTTTCTACCTAAAGTAAAGATTGAAATTGTTGTGTCCGATGAAAAACTGGAACAAACTGTTGATGCAATACGTAAAGCAGCTCAAACCAAACATATAGGAGATGGAAAAATATTTGTCTTTTCCATTGATGATGCAATTCGTATAGGCACGGACGAAACCGGTATCGATGCCCTTTAATAAATAACGAGAAAATTCACTTTTTTATCCACCTCAACGCCACATTAAGGAAATTGAATATGACAACCGCATCAGATATTATCAAACAGATTACAGACAACGAAATCCGTTTTGTTGATTTACGTTTTACTGATCCACGAGGAAAATTGCATCACATTACAATGGATATCGCAGAGATCAGCGAAGATACTTTTAGTGATGGTGTCATGTTTGATGGTTCTTCAATTGCTGGTTGGAAAACAATTAATGAATCTGACATGGTTTTAATGCCAGATCCAGAAACAGCACACATTGATCCTTTTTTTGCTCAATCTACTTTGGTCATATTTTGTGATGTACTTGATCCTGTTTCTGGTGAATTTTATCGTAGAGATCCTCGTTCTATCGCCAAAAGGGCTGAGGTTTATATGAAATCTTTAGGCATTGGAGATACAATCAATGTAGGTCCAGAAGCAGAGTTTTTTATCTTTGATGATGTGCGCTATAAAACGGACCCTTACAACACAGGGTTTAAACTCAATTCAAGTGAACTTCCCTCCAATGATGATACGGAATATGAAACAGGAAATCTAGGGCATCGCCCACGAATAAAGGGAGGCTACCTTCCTGTTCCGCCAATTGATTCCTGCCAAGATATGCGTTCTGAAATGCTCACAGCACTCAAGGATATGGGCGTACAGGTCGAAAAACACCATCACGAAGTAGCAGCAGGCCAACATGAATTGGGTATTCGTTTTGATACACTTGTTCGCGAGGCTGACAAGATGCAAATTTTTAAATATGTTGTACATCAAATAGCAAATAGTTATGGGAAAACAGCAACCTTCATGCCAAAACCAGTTTTTGGTGATAACGGCTCTGGAATGCATGTCCACATTTCCATTTGGAAAGATGGCAAACCCATTTTTGCAGGAAATGAATATGCCGGACTATCAGAAACCTGTCTGTTTTTTATCGGTGGTGTTATTAAGCACGCAAAAGCAATCAATGCTTTTACAAACCCATCCACAAACTCCTATAAACGTTTGGTTCCTGGTTATGAAGCTCCTGTTCTTCTTGCCTATTCAGCACGTAATCGTTCTGCATCTTGCCGTATTCCTATGAGCTCCTCACCAAATTCAAAACGCGTAGAAGTGCGTTTTCCAGACCCAACAGCAAATCCCTATTTGGCATTTGCAGCCCTTTTAATGGCTGGTCTTGATGGCATCAAAAACAAAATTCATCCCGGACATGCTATGGATAAAGATCTTTATGATCTTCCCTTAAAGGAACTTAAAGAAATCCCTACTGTTTCAGGAAGCCTGCGTGAAGCGCTTGAAGCACTTGACAAAGATCGTGGCTTTCTTAAAGCTGGCGACGTTTTTGATGATGATCAGATTAATTCCTTCATTCAAGTAAAGATGCAAGAAGTCTTGCGTTACGAAACAACACCCCATCCTGTTGAATTTGATATGTACTATTCTGTTTAAACAATCAATACGCATTCTTTTGATTTTTAAAATGGAGGCAAAAGCCTCCATTTTTGTGGATATTCTTCTCATGCAAAAGCGCAAGAGGCTTTTTGCTCGTCTGCTTTTCCTTTATAATGTGTTGAATCTCTTCAAATGAATTAACAAAGGTTTCTAATGCCGCGAATTTGTTTTCTCGTTCCCGTTCTTTTATGCATTGTCTTTATCACATCAACAACTAAAGCACATACAATAACCAACCAAAAACTTACAACTCTTGAGAAAGCAACATCTGCTTATAGTAAAGCACTTAAAAATGCCGATGCAAATGCCATCTTAAATGCTATTCCTCCCCAAGTCATCAACCGCTTAACCGCCAAAAAAAATCTTAATCAATCACAATTTCTACAAATCATGAAAAGCCAAATAGAACGGTTGGCAGAAAGTTACAAGATTGAAACGATCAACATTGATCAAAAACAAAAACGTGAAGGTACCCTTGATAATGGTACCCCTTATTTTGTTATACCCGTGGAGCTTGTAACCACAACAAATGCTGGAAAAAAATGCTCTATTCAAACTGAAATTATTGCCCTACTTCACGATAACCAATGGTATTTTATCCGTGGTAATGACGAAGCGCTCTTAACCATAACCAATGAACTATTTCCTGGACTTGATAAAGTAAAAACCAATCCTCAAAAAGTCACAAAAATACTCTGAGCCAAAAGAATGCACGTAAATAAAAGATTTACCCCTATAAACAAGTTGTAACAATTGTAGCAGCAGCCTTAAATTCAACTTTTTTATGAGCACGACGTACCATTGTTTCTTTATCTATTCCCCATTGCTCCATCATCCAATCTTCATCTAAATGGGCAATAGACCAAGCATGATCAGCATCAATGTTTCCCGCAGCAACAGCAAGAGCAATGAGAGCAGATCCCGTTAAGGTTGTCATCATATGAAGTGCAGCAAGCATATAAGGAGACTCAACGCTACGTAAATAATGACTCACAGCTTGAAGTGCTTCTGGTGATTGTTCCACATGCATCAGCCCTTCTGTCAAATAAAACCTTGCACCCAGTTTTTTTTCTGCCCAATCTAATAAAGGATCCCATTGCTCAGATTGTTTTTGCACCAACTCTTTAGGTGTCTGTGCACGATAAAAGATCATATCACATGCAACGAAACGCAATAAATCTTCAAAAACCACCTGCATATCATCAGCGATACCATCAATAACAGTATTAACCAAACGCGTCATCGGCATTTTTGCAGGATCAACAACGTGCTTTTGGTTCTCAAATTCCTGAGCAACATATTCAGCAAACACTTCTGTTGGCACATGAAAATGACGCCTTGCGGGCGTTTTTACGGGACGTTCATCCAACAAAATCGTAAAGCCGACCTCCTCACAAGCGATCTTCACTTGCTTATAAAACCGTTTTGGGTGTGATTGGCATGAAAGATTTTGAATCTTTTGAACAGAACTCTTCTTATTCAATGGTATATCAAAACGATCCAAAATCTCACGCATATTGTTTACCTCTGATCTTTTCACAAAAAAAACGACTGTTTTTTTAGGTTCTGTAGCTTCAATAAGGTTTAATCTGACCTTCTTAACGATTCCAAAGAAGAAAAAATCTAGCCAATCCCACTCTAATTTAAGAGTTATATTTCATGTTTCTTTTACAAACAAGACAATGATGATTGCCTTTTATATATTCAATACAATCATAATAGTAAAACAATTTTTAAAAGTATGATCTTAATTAAGAAATTAAATATATTGAGTTTTATGGCAAAGATGTTCACGCCTTACCAATTTGCTTATTATTCATCTACAATAGTATTATCAATATGAATAGATTCAAAAACGCTGCTCATCCAAAAAATGATAGAGCAGTACGGTTTACGTGTCATTCACCTTCGCTTAACCATTCCAATAATTCTCTAACATATCCAATAAATACCCTGCATAGAATTTTTTCTGCTCAATCACTCCCCTAAACGACGATGTTTTACGGCATGATAGAATAATGACAAGACAAAATTTATCGTAAATTTTCTTTCACATATACATGATTTTATAAAGCACTAAATTACTTAACGCATTGTTCTTTATATACTCTACATATTACACTAATTTAAATTTAGTCGCATAATTAAAAGAATAGAGATCATGTAATCTGAAAATTATGCTTTTACACTTATCCCTGCAGATACTAACTGTGCAACAGCAGCACAGTGGTGGCTTAACAATCACAATAAAAATATTTTGTCCACTGACTCGAGATCCCGTATTATCTTATACGCAACTCTTGAAGAAGCATTTAATGAACTTGCTCAAAAAAAAAGATAGGTATCTCCTAAGCCATGCTACTTACCCTGATTTGCATACACTCATATTTACCCGTTTAGATGATATGCAATTATTTGACAGCTTTATCATGCCTACTCACTCTATGGTTTTAGCTAAACGCAATAACGCTGATGAAATTAAAACCGTAGCGACTCATCCTGCCCCACAATCTCTAGTAGCTCATCAATATGACAAAGTATTTGCCAACAGCAATGCTGATGCAGCCGTTCTTTGTAAGGCTGAAAAAGCAAGATTCTTGTATCACAACATCGGTTGCGGCAAATCGCTATAGGCTGAATATTGTCGACAATTTTGGACAAGTGCCAATGGCCTTTTTGCCCCACTCACTAAAGTCAACTAATCATGAAAAAATCTGAAGCGCTTCTTTCCATTGTTAACTTGGTTGACAAATTCCGTATGCGCCAAGAACGAGATGGGAGCATTAAAGAACCAACTTCAGCAGATAATAATATGATCAATGAATTGATCACTCTGCTGAACCACCATGCCAATATTCTTGACGGATTATCTCCAAAACTTTTAGCGACCATTTCTGATGATCTTCATCAGTGGATAATCAGCGGTTTAACGACCCCTCCTAAATTTGATAACACTTTGGCTGCTTTCAAAGCCCCATTACCAGATGCTCCCTTGTTTTTCTTGGCTCCAATGCGTGCAACAAATAGACCTGATCCAGAAGGATTCCGGCTGGAATTAGTTACAGGATATCGTCATGAAACGGCCTATCTTGCTGACGCCTCAAAATATACAAATAATTATGTATCACCTTTTCAATGTATAAAAATGGGAATAGCATCAAGAGGTTTTTTAGAAGGCAATTGCATTGTTCTATTCCCAGAATCTGTAGCGGCTGCTTAAAAAAAAACAAAGCAAGCATTGGCTTTGTTTTTTTTTCAGTAAATTCTTTGATATTTACAACAAGCAGACAATTGTGGAAGCTGAACGTTTACTCGGTCGAGATAGTAAATTCCTGTTCGGTCAATTGCATAGTCGTAACTTATCTAAAGAAGACATTTACGATGCTCGCTGTTTGTGGGGCTATTATCATGACTATGCACATCATACCGGACCGCGGCCATTGGATAAAAATCTGTATATAAAATTAAATTGGTTTACAGGTCTTCTAGAAGAAACTAAAGTTGTTTTAATTACAGTGCGTATTATGCTACAAAATCATCCAAAATTTTGGAAAGAAATAACTGAATTTATCCTATTAGAACGCATATTTCGTTATCCAAAAGATTCTGATCAGCATATGAAATTCGATGCTGGTACAGGGATCTTGCTTTTTGAAATATTGATGCGGAACAAAGCATTGATTGAAACAAATCAAGGTTATCTTCAATTTGATTTGGAGCGTCTTGAAAAAGTAATAATATTGATGATAGCAGATATAGAAGCACTTGAAGCATTAGATGATGGCGCTTATTTGGCAGGAGCTAAAGATTATATCCAAAATAATCTTGGAAAACCACAGACCTCAAAGTCACGATTTAATTTTTCAACATCATCTTATGCACAGCGAGTGATTAGAGGATTAAATCATTGAGTTTTATAAAAAGACGATTATTATTATTTACTTTTGCCATTCTAGCATTGTTTTCCATAAGTTGGTTATTATCTAAGAATTTGGTTAGCAATATACCCGTCATGCATGCGGTTGGACTTAGGTTGTTTGCCACCGCTGCCACCTTATGGCTGATTGCAATATTTCGTGAGAAAGCTGTTTTCAGATCCCTACCATTGCTTTCCATGATACCTTCTTTTTTAATTCTCTCAGTGTTAGGATTTTCGCTGTATTTTGTATGCAGTTTTGGTGCATTAAAATCACTCAAAGCCAGTGATTTAACCATGGTGCTCGCTACTATTCCAGGAATTACTTATATATTAGGTGCATTGACAAATGTCCTTAAATTCTCATGGCTGAAGCTTAGTGGAGTGATAATTGTCAGTGTAGCAGCTGTAGTATTCAATATAAATAGTGGAGAAGGTGGATATTATAACCTGATAGGAGTAGTGCTTGCCTTAACAGCAGCACTTTCTTACTCTGCTTATGGCTTATTGTCTAAACGTTATCTTAAAAATCTACCTTTGCTCACCTCACTGGCTTGGATCACGACAATTTCTGCAGCATCATTTATGCCATTATTTATTTTTGATCCTGCCCCACTCTTCTATCTTAAGTTAGAAGATATATTTAAAATATTGATTTTAGGAACTGTTTGCTCGGCACCAGTTTACGTATTATATCAAAAAGTTTTAGCCGAAGGAGGCGTATTATACGCCAACACTATCGGCGTATTATCCCCTTTTGCAGTGATTGCATGTGAATGGATAATCGGCTCGAGCCCTTCTCTCAATATGATCAAAATAATTGCTATGATTGTAGTTGTTATAGGGATGACACTCTTATTTATAGATGCATCAAAGGTATCTACATGGCAACATAAACGCCATTCTCAAAACTCCAAATTTAATGAGGAAACAAAATGAAAAAACTCGCGTTAATTTGCCAGCGCAATGCAAAATTACCATTTATATTTGAAGCAGCACAAGCAGCTAATATCGAATTAGTAATGATCTATGATACCGCTGAAAGCGTTCCCTCTCAACACCCTGCAGCAGTAACTTCAACTTGGCAACTTCCTGTTTTTGATAACCCAGAGGCAGCTCTAGACACTTTTGCAACGGGAGCAAAAGAACGCAATATTTCTGGGGTTATGACCCTTCGCGAAGAAGCCATCCTATGGACAGCTTTGGCTGCAAAAAAAATCAATACTCCAAGTATTGAACCAGAAGTAGCAGCATTAACCAGAAATAAATATCTCATGCGTCAAGCTTTCGCTAAAGCAGGCTTAAGAACACCAGGATTCTTTTATATAGATCATCCAGAAGACCTATCACAAACACAAGCCTTGGATTATCCACTCGTTATTAAACCCGTCTCTGGATGGGCAAGTACAGGCGTAATGTTAGCTAAAAATTCCGCCGAACTTCCTGATCTCATTAAAGCCGTATGGAATGTTCAGCATAAAGACATGGCACGTTTTAATGATAAAAGTAAACCTGTAGGTTTAGTCGTAGAACAGTATTTGCCAGGAAAAGAGTTTGTCGTAGAATGCTTTGTTGATACAGCAGGTGTACACGTTCTGGCCGTTGGAGACAAGGGACAGCCTGAGGGACCATGGTTTGAAGAAACAATTTATCGTCAACGCTGTGATATAGATGATCCTTTAATTATTGCTTTATGTGAGGCTGCATGCTCTGGAGTTAAAGCTCTTGGTATAAATATAGGTGCTGCCCATGTAGAGCTACGCCTAGATGCTCATAATTTACCTTATATCATTGAGATTGGCGCTCGTATAGGTGGATCGGGTGTCTCCCATTTTATTGTTGAGCAAGGTACAGGGATTTCATTTGCAAAACTATGTATGAATGCCGCTTTAGCTGAACAAACCCCAGACCTTCCCGATATACTCCCAGCTGAAAAAGTGGCGGCAAATTATATTATTCCTCTTCGTGGTCATGGACGGTTTTCTGGATTTTTAGGTCTAGATAAGGTTGCACAGCATCCTCAAACCGCCAGAACTATCATTTTCTTTGAAACCAATCATCTTTCACCACCTCCACCAGCATTTGGTGGATATCCTGGTTTTATTTTCTCTGTTCATAACTCAAACGAAGAAGCACGCAATTACCACAAATGGCTCGATGACACCTTAAGCATCATATGGAAACACCATGTTTATCAATAGTCCGATAAAGATATTTTTACTGCCCCTGAACTTTAATATAAATCTTATCGATACAAACGAACTCACAATGCGAATGCGATTGCCTAAAACTTTGCAAACATCTTCCATTAAAGGTGCATATTTCAAAAAACAGGAATTGAGGAAGATATAATCTACTTTTACACCCCATTTTAATAAAAGCTCTTCAATGTTTCTATATTTGAAACAATAATAAAAACTTCTAAACGACTTTTTTGATACGATCAACCTCTTCTCCCCACGTCTTAAAAGAAGAAAAAAAGATCTTACCTCCCCCACTTTGATTTAAAACTTATATTTCATATCTATTTAACAAAGAAGACATGATCTTGTTCATATATTCAATACAGCCATTAGAACAATTTTTTTAAAGGATTTATCTTTATTAAGAACTGAAAATATTGAATTTGATGTTAAAAGTGTTCAAGCTTTACCACTTTTCTCATTATCCACCTACAATAATGCGATCGATACGAACAGCTTCAAAAACGCTTTTTGCAAAATTTTAAAGCATAAAAATACGCATCATCCACGAAACGATCGAGCTGTATATTGTACATATCTCCTCCTTTGCTTAACAGCAAAAGCTTTTAATCAACAGTCAATATCTCCCTGCCTTTCATGATTGATATCAGCGACCTCAAACGCCAGTACTTTACAGCATGATCGGATAATAAGGCTACTATTTTAAAAAGCTGATGACAAACACATCCCCAATATTTATAGTCAAAATAACACAAATAGATTCACAGTCCCATTATCAATTTTTTTGAAGCATTTAAGCTCCCCTATCAACCAGATAAAAAAATAAATCAACGTGATCCTTCCATACTTATTAAAACACATGATAGCATTATTAAAAGAAGCAATTAAAATTCTGCACCATCAATGGTTTAAATCCCGACAATAAAATAAAACTTTAAAAATTACATTTATTATTTTTAAAAAGATTTATTAAAAATGATAGCGCAAACCACCAGAGAAATGAACTCCAGAAAAACCAGCCTTGGTTAACCTATGCTGATAGCTAAGATCACTGTGAAGTGTAACTTTAGAAGAGAACTGCGCATTGATACCCAAACCTGTTTCTAAGGAAGACCCGAAAGAACCCAACTGGAAAACATCTTTAAAATGAACAAATTGTTCTTTATCAAAACAATGAGCAAGATGAATAGTGCCATAAAAAGAAATGATACGATCCTTTTCAGAGGCTGTAAATGTTTTACTTAAACGCCCACCAACACGCATAAACCATTGATCTATTTTTTTCATCTCAACATCAAATCCGTCAATATCACGAAACTTATCAAATTGAAGATGTTGATAAATAAGCTGAAATTGCGGATCAAAAATAAGACCTTCACGTCCTATCATAGACACTTTACCAGCAGAAAAAGAAACGTTGAGAGGTTTTGCTTTTAATGTCGCCGTCTTACCCCAAACACGGCTATGCACATCCCCTTTAAACAAGCCATAAGATAAAAGACCGTCTACGTAAAAATCAGTGTAATGTTTCACACTAGCATATGCCGTAAATGACCATTTATTAAATGTACTCTTTTGACTTTGTTCCACATTATGAGGTTGTAAGGAAAGTTTTCCATAGGTTCCCATAATCCCAAAAGATGTCGTATTATGTGCACTCTCTACCGTTTTAAGCAAAAGATCTGTTTCTATAGCGTTATAATCAACATGTCCATCGTACCCATATTTAAGTGTAGAAAGATCTGAGACATAACGATAACGTCCACCATAACTCTGAACAGATAAAGCAAAATTCCCTTCAACTTTTAATAATTTACGAGGCATAGACCGCCTAACTTGCAACTGCTTTTGTTGATGACTAATATCCATGAGCCCAACATGAAACAAAGCATTTGGTACCAGAAGGTAAGTGGGAACCTGTGGAACAACCTCCCTGATCTTTAACTCAGAAGGGGGAATAGCAGACACCTCTAAAGCAGGCTGAATATATTTACTTTCAAGGCGGAAATCCCAAAAATCTCCATCTCCTTCAACCAATCTTTGAGAAGTTTGTGCATTTCCAAGAGCAGAAGCTGGACCATAAGCATGAAGATAATATTGGTAAGGCAAACCCTCTAATGCGATATAAGCACGATTTAACTGAAAAGAATCCTCTGCCGCTTTTCCAGAAACCTGAATAAGTGAAATACTATGAGCATTTTCACCGGTTGCTATCTCACCCTGATTTCCTGAAACAAATTGCACATAAACTGTCGTTTTTCCAGAAACATCACCATGTATCAAAAGCCGATCAGTTTTTTTATTATCGAGCAAACCATCACTACTGAGATGTGTATTGAGATAAATATCTGCCCTATCTTGCGCACTATAAACTTCTTTTTCTCCCTTCCCAATATAAAGTGTCTGATACTCCTGAAACATTGGAATCTCAAAAGCAATAAAACTATCAGAAACTTTCACAAATGAAATAGACGAACTTGTACGGTTTGCAACTTGCAAATCTATCCCTTTTCTTTTTGTCAAAAACCATTTTGATCCCCCTGTTAAATAAAGTTCAGCAATAGAATCATCGGCAACACGAGTCCCTCCTATCAATGAAGAGGAATCAGCCAAAATCGCTACAGTCCCCCCCTTTTCAGCTGTTAATAATAAATCACCAAAAATTTTTGTACCTTCTGTTACTCCAATATAACTACGACTTTTATTACTATGAATAGCTGTTCCGTCTGGAACCTCAAAAATTGTCCTTTTCAAAAAGACAAGTCCCTGTTCATACGCATCATTTTCCCCATCCCTCTCAAAATACATACCATGTTTGTTACCGATTGCTTTAATTGTTGAATCTTCAATATTAACCCGTGAAATTAAAATATTTCCTTCCCTGCCATTATTGGATGGTGTGTTAGAATCTTGTCCAACTGTTAAAACATGAACATCCGTAGAAATAATATTCGTATTTTTTACATAAACAGAACCATGATGTTTTACATTGAAAACTGTATGTGTAATTTTTTCATTTGTATTTTCTTTGTCTTCTGTTTTTTGATATTTTGAAGCAATGGTAACACCATCTAAAGTCGCACTACCCCCTCTCCCCACATAAAGCGCAGCAGCATCATTCACATCAATAAATCCACTTTTCATCTGAATACTCGCATCAGCCCTAACGAAAAGAGCACTCTCTTGACCGATACCCAAACCTTCCACTTTAATTTCTGTATCCGTTAACGTAACAGATGCTCCTAGATTCTCTGCATAAGCAGCAATCTGAGAAGCCTCAATTGTTCCACGATTAACCTCAATCATTCCACTATCAGCTTTAAGACCTATTGATACATTTTTAAAAGCTGAATCGCTCAAAACAATTTTGCCCCCTTGTGATACCAAAACACCATAAATATCTTCTATACCTGCAGTAGCTTCAACCTCTACACGCATTGCCTGAATAACTGTATTTGGCTCCTGCACTACTATAGCAGCAGGTAACATGAGAGACCGCCCCTCCCCATTCTTTTCTTTAACAGGTGCCGTGAATTTATATACTTTATCACTAATTGTATGCTTTGAACCATCACTGCATTCATAAGGTAATTTGTTTTTGTCACATGACAGTGATGTATATGAATGAGAATGTGCCTCATTTATATTTAACAAAAAAGAAAAAATAGCTGCTGTAAAAACGCACGAATACAAGTGATTGTTAGATACCTTGACTATCATTGTTTTTCAAAACTTTCTTTTTTCAACAAAAACAAAAAATGCTGGCAAAAAAAATAAACCACAAATTAAACACAACAAGAATGAAACAAACAAAATTATTTTATTTTTTATGATAAATTACAGCATTAAATAATATGTTTTGTGTCTTATGTAAAGAAAGAACAAAAAATTTAAAAATACCATTTAGGATGACAATCCCTTTAAAGAAGGCATCTCAAAAACCGCTGAAAACTGCAATTACAAAGTGCCGAAACACCAATCTTTAAAAAAACGTGAAAAAATGCGAACTTTGAAGAGATACAATATTCAATTTATCTCACCACCGAAAAATTAAAATACAACAAAATGAGAATAACTTTTAAGATTAAACGATTAAAACGTTTTAATAAAACACAGCACAAATAAGATACAGTACACGCAATCTATAACCGCATTATTCCTTCAACCACAACAAAAAAACAAGAAATTGCACACTAATGTATAAGCTAATCTACATAATTTCTATATTAGAAATGCTAGACATCTAACAAAAAAATTTGAATTAATAAATGTAATATTTTAGATCTTTTGATAAAATCTAAAATACAGTAAAATACTCACCATTTTGAAATTTAAAAACACCAAAATAAAATTTCATCAAAATCAGCTCTATGAAAGCTATCTGTTTATTATCGTTAAAGCAAATATTTTAGCAAAGCTATTATTTTCCATTCTTTATATTGAATAAATTTCTCTAAACAACAACTCACTATCCCCCGCTAGCATCATCTGACAACAATACTATTGCCAATCTCGTAGCTGATGAATATAACTACATTGGAGACAAAAGACCGATATTTCTCTCTTCTCCCGTTTAATATTTTTATTCAATTATTGCTTTAAAAATCAACGTTCTACTGTTGGCGATCACTTGTGCAAAGCTTTTTTTATTTTCTGGCGCTTTTTATCATTTTCAAAACGTAACATCAAATCTCGCTCTTGTTTTGTCGAATTGGTTACACCAAAAGTATCATTGTCCATAACCTGCTGATACCCTGCTACCATTAAATTGACTAAAAATGAATCACTTCGCGGCGCTGATGAAAAATAGATTCCCTTTGAATCTTGTAATTTGTACCGATAACCTGCTTTAGTCATGCACTCATAAACTGCTGCAAAATCACTTGCACGCGAATCCATATTTTCAGAAGAAGCGTAGATTGGTTTCCAACCACATTTTGACAGTGCTTGTTGGACCATAGACTTATTGACACCGGGCTTTTCCCATAATTCTAATGTCGATGGGGGAGGTTTGCTAATACACCCAGCAGTGCTTAATAAAATTATAGCACTCAATAATTTCAATGTTTTTTTCATTCCCCCTCCTTCAATATTTACGATAGAAAGACTGATAAGTCTTCTAATATTTGCTCACACGCAAGATGACTCTTGTTAGCATATAGATATTGAAGAAACAATCCCACCCACCCCATGCAAAAACAAGAATGTAAGGATTTTTGATTACAGCAGCCTCAATACTTAAGGTTGACATTCAGGTTGTTCTTTATGCTCTTTACAATGAGGACTATTCAAACGCCTCTCTACACTTCGCTGAGGAATAACTGCATCAGGCTGACAAATTGGAAGATTTTCATATTTCTCACACCACTTCATTCTTCCCAATTTATCTTGAAAACCTGCTTGGATCATACATGCATTCACAGACTCCTCTGCATTGAATTTTTCATCCATACTTATTTCTGTATCAAGACGACCATCAAGATGCTGTATTCCACATTCTAACAGGGCTTTTTTTATCTCAAGCTGATCTGCACCGGATTTTTCCCATGCATCTACAGCTGTTCGAGAAGGCTGCTCTGGATAACATCCTGCCATAACAAATAAGGTTATCCCGCTTAATAATTTTAAAATCTGCTTCATTTTCCTATCCTTGAGTAATTTTGATATTACGAAACAATCTATAAATTATTATACATGCTGTTTTTTATTTCCAAAACAATGATGAACATTATCAGCCTATATTATTTTTATCTTTCCGAAGATTATGCCATAATTATTATAGCAAAAATACGGTAAAATTATTACTAAAACCATATTCTATCAACGATATGCTTATAATTATTATCAATATTTTGATTACAACCAAAATAGATATTTTATATCATTGCGCCAACAGTTGTTGTCCTCATAAATAATTAGCATTGACATGCTGAATTAAGCCATCCCCGTACGGGCATGAGAAGCATGAAGGTAGGGATTGTTGATCATCACAAACAGCAAAACTTAAGGTTTGCATTCAGGTGCATTTTTATACTGTTTACAATAAGGGCTGTTCAAGCGCTTCTTGACACTGGGCTTAGGGATCACAGCGCCTGGACGACAAATGGGAAGGTTTTCGGCTCTAAAAGTATAACATGGCCCACCCGCTCTTGCTACTTCTTCATCTTTATAGCGAAAACCTAATTGAAGCATGCAAGCATAAATTGTTGCTTTTGCATTGATGCTCTGCTTTCTATTTTCTGGATCGACATCATAAGGTGTTGGCATGCCACATTCTAACAGGGCTTTTCCTATCTCAGTAAAATCTGCTCTTGGCTTTTCCCACGCACTCAAATACCCTCCAGGAGTTTTATTAAACTGACATCCGGCTATACTCAATAGAGTTATCGCACTTAATAATTTTAGAGTTTGTTTCATTTTTTACTCCATGATTTAATTCAAGGCTTTTGTTCTAGATGAGATGTGCCATAAAAACTTTTGGCATTTATAACCCACATCTCCAAGACAGGTATGGGAGCTTATGGGATTTGTAGCCACTCTCAACCATTCTATCAAAACGTTACTGCCAGCAGGGAGTGTCCCGTAGGTATAGCCATTACCGCCAATCCATCGGCTTACAAAGTCATATCTATGCCCATCAAAAAACCTGTTTCATGCGTCTGTGAATGGCTGCTATGATGGTCTGTCATGCCAACAATCGTCATACTTTCTCCCATTACATTGATATCTTGACCGGAAATCAGATGAGAAGCAGAAATCTTGGCTTCTCCTTGTGCGTCTAACACGATGTTGCCCGTCGCCCCAAGGATAGAGGAGACCGTTGTGGTATGCGATTAAGAACTATCGGACGATTTCTCATGCAAAAAGCCACTTGATGACGACTGTTTTTGCTGATCGTAGTGTTCTTGAGCACCTTTTATGGTAGTATTGAATAATTTTGCACCGCAATACAGTTGCGGAGTGCATTTTGTCCGCCTCCACTTGTGATAAAAATTACTCTCGTATCAATATTATAAAAAATAAGTTTGATCCTTGCTATTGTGAGCGCAATAAACAATAAGAGTCGTAACACTGTCACACGTTCATTGTTCTCTTTAATTTACTCTTCTATGAGATTTTATTGTGATACCTTGCTGCTCTTTATTAAAGTTTTTGCAAATACAATCATACAATGCCTCTAATGACTTTGTTATCCACTATTTTCTACTAACGCCAATCCTCTTTGAGAAAAAATACATAAAGAACTTTATCTTCGATTCTAAAAGCAATAGTAGTTTTCTAAACAATAAAATTTAAACAACCAATTTTTTAAAGAGCTTAAAGAACAATTTTTACAATAACTTCTCTTGTGGAACAGAACTTCATTAATACGTTTAGAAAAAGATATCTGCCTATAATCTTGTATCTGGTAAAATCTATTTGCACTATTAGGCATTTTTACCTGAAAGACTTATATTGATTGCAGGGCTCACCATCAAAAAATGCCTAATATTTATATGATTTGGTCGTTACCGTAAGCAATGGCTCACAAAACTTCCAAAGCAAAATAATAACGAGCAGATTTTTTCAATCTAGATTGTTCTAACCTTTAGAGAATAACAATCAAACACCTGTTTTCCTGATGACATCAGCTATTTGTTTTGAGCTTTATCTCTATTCACATTTTATTGCTGTTTCTTTTGCTTAAAATTATAAAGTTTAAGTGCATAGAAACACATAATAAGCCAAGCAATCCAACTAAAACCTATAATTAAAACCGGTCGTGTCTCATCAAAATACCATAACAGAATAAAAATAAAAACCATAAATAAAATAGAAAAAATCGATCCTATTGGCCAAAATGGAATGGGAAATTTTAAACCATTCTGTGCTTCTTTAGGCATCTTAATTCGCATAAAAAATTGTGAAAGTAGAATCATCATCCAAACAAAAACTGTCGCAAATGTTGCCATTGCGGCAATAAGAAAAAAAAGCTTTTCATGGTAAAAATAATTAAGGACAGCACCAAGAAGAAAGATACCGAAGATCATCAAAATAACAAAAACTGGTATACCATTTTTTGATAAATATTGAAACTTTTTTAAAGCATAACCTTCCTGCGATAAACCATGGATCATACGACAAGCACCATACATTCCACTATTCATTGCTGAAATAGCCGCTGTAACAACAACAATATTTAAAATATTTGCTGCATACGAAATCCCAAGATTTTCAAAAATAGATACAAAAGGGCTATCCATAAGACCAATCTCATTCCAAGGATAAAGAGACATTAAAATAGCTAACGTCATGACGTAAAAAAGCAAAATACGAACTGGAGTAGAATTAATTGCCTTTGAAATCGTTTGATGAGGGTTTTGAACTTCCATGACTGCCATGCCAATAATTTCTATGCCACCAAAAGCAAAAACAACAACACTAAAGCAAGCTAAAAAACCAAACCAACCATTGGGAAAAAGTCCACCATTTTTCCATAAATTATGAACAGTAACGGTAGAAAAATTTGCACCTTCACCCCACCCCCAAAAAATAATTGCTATTCCTAAAATAATCATCGCAATGATAGCGATAACTTTAATAGAAGATAGCCAAAACTCTAGTTCACCATAGACTTCTACAGCAGCTAAATTAATACCTGTGATGATTAATGTAATACTCAGTGCCCATACCCAAGGAGCAACATCAGGATACCAAAACCCCATATAAGTCGCAAAAGCTGTAATATCAGCCAAACCAACAAGAATCATCTCAAATACGTATGTCCATCCCGTTAAAAAACCTGCTAATGGTGATATGTAATTTGCCGCATAACGAGCAAAAGAACCAGGTAATGGATTATGAAGTATCATCTCTCCTAGAGCCCGCATAACCATAAAAATAGCTAAACCAGCAATACAATAGGCAATCAAAACACTGGGACCGGCAAGCTTAATTGCCTGTGCAGACCCATAAAAAAGACCTGTTCCAATAGCAGAGCCAAGAGCTAAAAAAATAACTTGGCGCTTACTCATCCCTCTTTTCAGTTTATTTATTGCCATTTCTTTCCTTACTTTTTGAAATGCTGACACTCCACACCACGATAACAGCTTTATGATAAATAAAGCCTCATGTTTCTTTCACAAATATATTTCAAAAAACATTGAAGACCAGCCCGTCAAACACTTTGCTCTAAACAATGAAAAAATACTTTTATTGCGAATTACTCAGCTTTTATAGCCTGCAATTTCGTATTATTTTATTCAAATAAAGTGATAATGAATTTTTTTATAATTGTCATTTAATTCATTTCGTATTCTCTAGTTTTTTACAGAGAAAATTAATCTTAATGTAATCTAAACTTTTAGGCTTCTATTTCCGTGCGCGGAAATAGAAGCCTAAAACTTCATAACAAACGCATTAACTATGCGTACAATTAATTTTTTGTTACTTTAAGAAAACTCTCTTTGAGCCCACAAAGCAAACTTTTTACGCCAATTGAATAGCTCAATCAATGATAATACGAATCTCGCAAGCCTTCAAAAGTATGAGAAATTGTATTTACAACCCATCTTTTAAGGACTCCAACTGTCTTAAAGATAAACTTTCCAATGGAAAAAAAATATGCGCTAAAAATAGAATCTTTGACTGTTGGCCTAATGATAGCATTCTCCTTATCTTCGGGATTTTGCCCTGAGATAGCAATAAAATCTTTGTTTTTCGCTAAAATCAGAGGCTCCTTCTCTTGATCCACTATTGTAATGAAAACTTCCTCTGGAAAGCCACCTCTCCTACAATTTGCATGAATCTCAAGAATTTGAGAGAAAAAAATAACTGTTATTGATACACATAATCTAGCACTTTTAAACATTTCTTTCTCCTTTTTTATTTAAAATATCAAAAATGAAATATAAAATTCATAAAGTATTAACAAATAAGAAGAATCTACAATAAATTTTTTATTTTTACTTAATATAATACATATATTATAATTTGTACTTATAAAAATATAATATTACAACATATAATTTGTGAATATTATTTAACTTAGATTAAAATTTCTGATAGAAATCAGAAAGTATAGGTACTTTAAATTTATAGTTTCTATAAAATTATGATGCTAAATCAGATACCTATAAAATAATAAAATATCTAGTTGACTATAAATAACATATATATACATAATTCATTAAATAATTCAAATATAGTATTGATCTTCTATATTTTCATATGAGGAAGTTTCAAAATTCAATATCCGCCCTTCATCATTGTCCTTAAAACAAATATTATTGAAAACTTAATGAAGGAAAAATTGTTTCTGGTAAAACAGATAATAAGTGCCCTTCACGCACAAGTATATGTGCTTGATGAAGATCTGGAGCCAGATAGCGATCTTCCTTAAGAGAAGCAACATTTTTGCGTAAACATTCCATAACAGATTGCAAAAAAGTACTTGTTTTTAAAGGTGCACGATATTCAATTCCTTGTGCTGCAACAAGCGTTTCAATGCCAATAAGTGTAAAAAGATTTTCGCTCATTACCAATAACCGACGAGCTCCATGACAAGCCATTGAAACATGATCTTCTTGATTGGCTGAAGTTGGGGTTGAATCAACGGAAGCAGGATGGGCCATTTGCTTATTTTCAGACATTAAAGCTGCCGCTGTTACTTCAGCAATCATAAAACCTGAATTAAGACCCGCATTATGCGCTAAAAAAGCTGGAAGTCCATAAGAAACTGCTGGATCAACCATAAGAGCAATACGCCGTTGAGAAATAGATCCTATTTCACATAAAGCAAGAGCAATCTGATCAGCAGCAAACGCTACAGGTTCAGCATGAAAATTCCCACCTGATACAACTTCACCATTCCTTAAAATCAATGGATTATCTGTAACAGCATTTGCTTCAATAATCAGTGTTTTTGCTGCTGCCAGCAAAATATCAAAACATGCCCCCATGACCTGTGGCTGGCAACGTATACAATAAGGATCTTGTACACGCTCATCACCCCGTAAATGTGCTGCACGAATTTCTGAATCCTCTACAAGCTTTTCTAATGTTTTCGATACGGCAATCTGCCCATAATGTCCTCGTAAAATATGAATATCAGGATGAAATGGCGCCGTTGATCCCATGATGGCATCTGTCGTCAAGGCCCCTGCCAACAATCCACCACACAATGCCCGATAACCTCGAAAAAGACCGGCAAGTGCGAGGGCTGTTGATGTTTGAGTCCCATTAATAAGAGCTAGACCTTCCTTTGCCTCTAAAATAATAGGGGACAATCCCGCTTTCTCTAATGCAACAGCTCCACTCATACGAATATTTTGAAAAAATGCTTCCCCTTCTCCCATCATAACAGCCGCCATGTGAGCAAGTGGAGCTAGATCACCTGAAGCACCAACAGACCCTTTTTCAGGGATGACAGGAATGACGCCCTTTGCAAGCATATTTTCCAGCAAATTTACCAATTCTAGACGAACTCCTGAAGCTCCTCTTCCTAAAGAGATAAGCTTTAAGCTCATTATCAAACGCACAATATTTTCAGCTAAAGGTTCTCCTACCCCACAACAATGGGACAAAATAAGATTTCTCTGTAAAACAGTAACATCGTCCGCATCAATTTTAATGGAAGCCAACTTCCCAAAACCAGTATTAATACCGTACACAGGCTCACTTCCAGCAGCAATTTCAGCAATGCGCAGTGCCCCTTTCTCGATAGCTAAATGCGTGTCATTATGAAGTTTACTCACTTCACCATTAAAATAAATAGCCGCAAGTTCACTAAGCGTCACCTCGCTCGGTTTCAGTATAATAGTCATAATTTACTTTCTTTTTTATCAAAGTATAATGTTTAGCATTATTGATGCTTCTATAAAACAAAAAAACTATAACGACTCTTTAAAGCGAGAATACTTTTTTAAAGGTATTCCTTATAATGGAGTTATTATTCAAAAGTAGAATAGTTGACGATAAATGAAATATTGACAAACACAACTAAGGTCATGGATTTCAAAAATAGATAACGCATTAATTTATAATTATAATCTAGCATGATTCATATTAAATGAGAGAGCGGAATATCTTAAGACTCTCTCATTCCAAATCTGTGTATGTTGAATCAATCAACACCATTCGCTTGCACGTCATAAGCGAAATTGGCGTATAGATAAAACTGTAAAAAAAAAGGACTACTCCTCTTATGAGCCGTGTCAAGAGCTGTCGCAACATTGGGAGATGACAAAGTGTGTGATAGTGCAGGCTTATTCTTTTATGAAGCGTAAAGATGAAGAACTCAATGGATTTATCATTAAGCTATTCCTACTAAACTTATAAAAATCTTAGACAGACAGCTGTCACAATCTATCATGATTGCAAAAATTAAACTCTATAGAAAATTAAAAAACTTATTCAACACATCACAACAGAGAAGAAATTGAGCTTTTTTGCTACTTCTAAAATTGTATTTAAAGCGCCAGATTTAAACCTAAAAAGCACATCTTCAATAAAACCACACAAGACTCGCCCTAACCCGTTATTTAAAATAAAAATAAAAGAAGTTTTCTTATATCAAAAAATTTAATTAACATATTGTTTTTATATTATATCTTTAAAAAAGAGAAATGCTCCATATAACATATTTATATTTTACTTTTTTGTTATATTGAATCTGAATTTAGAGATAATTTCAAAATGAGTTGTTTTTTAAAGGTGCTTCCAAGCCATTACCTTTTTTACTACAAATTTCTGATTATGATAATTTTTATACTTTTTCAGTTGTTTTTGTCAAAATTTATTAAAAACACTCTCATTTAATAATAAAAAACAATCATAAAAACAAAGAATTATCAAATATTTCTATTCAATCTACCTCTTCTTATTTTATAAAATAATCTGTTGTTAAACTGCAGTAAAGAAAGCGCTTCAATACTATAATGCAGTGCATAAATTTTCTATTTAAACTCTCTCATATCAAGTGAACAATGAAAATCAGACGTAATAAGATGTCAACGTGAATGCTGAAGAAAAAAACCGTCCCCCTCAAAATCTGCCTTAATAAGGCGTTAATTTCCTGAATACCGCCTACTCTGATGTGCTAAAAGAGCAAAAGTAATCATCGATATCAGATTATCCCGCATACATATAGAGCTCACTTCGATACAAAAGCTCCAAATTGCCTTGCACTTCATATTTCTTTATCAATGCGACCAATTGCCGCAAATATTCTTTCCCATAGCAAGCAATAGCGCGTTGCGCTTGCGTTGAAGAGCGGCTCATTCCAATAAAAGCTTCAGATGGGATCATCATCGTCCAATTATGCGTATGAAAAAAAATCTTTTCTGGATCTACCCCAAAGCCATCACTCATTTCCTGTAAAAAATCAAAATTACGATAATAACGGGAATAGTTCGGACTCATTTTTTCTAACAATGTCTCATAAGCCTCTAGAAATTCGCTATGCTTGAAATCGCAATTATTTTGAATAACCGCCATGACACCATTGACTCGAAGTTGATCTGAAACAGAACAAAGCAACTTGGGACGATCCATCCACTGAAACGCTTGCGCTGCAATGACAAGATCAACCTCGCCAATTTGAGGCAATAGGTCTTCGGCACGGCCCTGATACCACTGCACCGTAGGAAATTTTTTTCGCCCCTGCTTAATCATATCTGCCGATACATCGATAGCATGATATTGGTGCTCATTTCCTAAAAATTTAACAATTCCCTCTAATGCGATGCCTGTCCCAGCACCCACATCCACAATGGACAAATGCTTTTTGTTCTTAAAAGAATGGAGCATGGTTTTAAATAAAGTGAGGGGGTAGCGAGGACGATAACGATCATAATCATTAGCCAATCCATCAAACTTTTCACTTTGCCGTTGAACACCTTCTATCACAGGATTTTCCGCCTCCTTCACAATTACTACCATACATAGTTAAAAAGCCCTTTTTGTCCAATCTATTAAGCACACCTTCTAAAGGAGAGAAAATAAGAACTGCCCTTACCTTCTATCTTTCCATAAGATTGATACTTACATTTTTCCCTTTTCCAATTGTGATCTGCACGTTGTGAAACACAAAAATACTACGAAAATAATATAATTTTCTGTAATAATAATTGATATAAATATTATTGAACTTTTATAAGATGACATCTATATTACCCTTATTATTTTAATATCAACGAGTCACTTAAGCGTGCCTAAAACGCATAGAGATGTCGATTTATTGATAAATATGCCTGTTTATAAAATTCAAAATACTTTCCACCAAGAAGATAAACCCTATATAATACATAAAATATCTGTGGAGACATCTTTATGTTAAATGTACAAACTTCTTCAATTTCAATGTTTAAAATATTAAAACAATTTTCAATCGTGATTTTTTTGGCATGGTTAGTGCCATTTTTAAGTGGGTGCGGATTTAATACGATACCAACAAATGAAGAAAAAGCACATGCAGCATGGAGTGAAGTGCTCAATCAATATCAACGTCGTACAGATCTCATCCCCAATCTTGTAGAAACAGTTAAAGCTTACGCAGCTCATGAACAAAGCGTTTTCACAAATGTAATTGAAGCACGTGCTAAAGCAACGCAAGTCAACATTAATGCAGATATGTTGAATAATCCAGAAGTTATGCAGCAATATCTCAAAAATCAAGCAAATTTATCAAGTGCACTTTCGCGACTTATGGCTGTTGTTGAAAACTATCCGGATCTTAAAGCAAACCAGAACTTTCTTGCTCTTCAATCACAATTAGAAGGAACAGAAAACCGTATTTCCGTTGCGCGCCGCGATTATATTGAAACAGTACGTGCCTACAATACTGCACTCAAAACAATGCCGACGATGATTTGGGCAAAATTATGGTTTCGTGATGCTAAACCTATGCCAACTTTTACCATCGATACTGATAGCCAACAAACACCAAAGGTTAATTTTAATTAATGAAATCATTTCGATACTCTTTGCAACGTATTGTATTTCCACAATTATGGGCTTTTATCTGCTCTCTGTATTTAGTTGCTGCATTGGGAAGTATCGCTTGTTCGCAAATAAAATTTCCTCATTTAACAGGTTATGTTAATGATGTGGCTCATTTGCTCGATAATGCAACCAAGGAAAACTTGACAAAAAAACTGGCAGCACTCGAAGAGAAAACGGGAGATCAAATTGTTCTTGTGACACTCCCTACTCTTTCGGGCAATGATATAGAAACATACAGCAATTCTCTTTTTCGTACATGGGGATTAGGCCAAAAGAAGATCAATAATGGTGTATTACTGGTCATTGCACCGAATGAACGCACAGCACGTATCGAAGTAGGATATGGTTTGGAAGGAGAGCTAACAGACGCTCTTTCCTCTGTCATTATTAATAGCTTCATGATTCCTAATTTTCGCGAAGGAAATTATCAAAAAGGAATTGCTGAAGCAGTTGATGCAATTATCAAAGTTATTACAGAAAGTAATTCTGATTTTACTTTTCGTATCAAAGAAAAAGCTAAAATCGTTGAAGAACAACGTAAACAAGCTGAAAAAGAAGAAATGGTAATCAATGCAATTATGTTTTTAGCCTTTTTTATAATGTTTGGTCTTCCTATTCTTGCAATGATTTTTGGTAAAAAAGTGGGTCCACAAAAGTATCTCTGGCTGGGGATCATCTTCACACCTTGGTTTCTTAACTTAAGTGCCGGTGGCAGATATCCTGGTGGAAGGTTCGGTGGTCCTCGAGGTGGAGGGGGCTTTAGGGGTGGTGGTGGATCATCAGGTGGAGGCGGTGCAACAGGAAGATGGTAAAAGGAGCGTGGATTTTTAAGCGTAGTAAATCTTCTTAAGATAAAATTTATGAACGTATTCTCTTTTATTCAACAATTCTATACCTTACTCTGTAATCACTTTTATTGATTACAATATAAACTCAAACATCAAGATAAGTATTACCAATGACATTTGAATTGAAACATACGGATCGTAATCACTTATCACATCATTTTAATGCAATTCTAGGAAATCCACCCGTTGAATGGAAGATAAGTGATCATCTAGTTGAGTATCCTGAAGCTCTGCGTTATATGCAAGAACGTGTAGAAAAAATTCTTGCAAAAACCGCGCATGAACAAGTTTGGCTTCTTGAACACCCTTCCCTTTATACAGCGGGGACGAGTGCAAATAAAAAAGATCTTTTGGCGCCTAATTTATTCCCTGTTTATGAAGCAGGACGTGGAGGTGAATTTACATATCACGGTCCAGGACAGCGTATTGCTTATATCATGCTTGATCTTAAACGCCGAAAACAAGACATTCGTGCTTTCATTAGTGCATTAGAAGAATGGATCATACAGATGCTTGCAAACTTTAATATTAAAGGCGAACGCAGAGAAGATCGCGTTGGTGTCTGGGTTAAACAATCTCATTGCCCATCAAAACAAAATGATCTTTCTTCCGAAGATAAAATTGCAGCTATTGGCATTCGAGTGCGAAAATGGATAAGTTTTCATGGAGTTTCTATCAATGTTAATCCTAATTTAGCCCATTATTCAGGAATTGTTCCTTGTGGAATTACAAACCACGGTGTAACGAGCTTTCTTGATCTAGGTTGCCCTGTAGCAATGCATGATATTGATATTGCTCTCAAACACGCTTTTGAACAAATTTTTGGTCCAACAATTGATGTTTTCTAAGTGCATTGATTTTTAAATAAAAAACAGGCATAAAATTATTTTAATAAATATTTTATTTTATGAGGTAGATAGTTAAACGCTATGAGCGATAACAAAAAGGATCTTTTTAGTGTTTTAAATAAAGCCCAATCTCGGGTAAATACAAAAGAAAACACTCTGCAGCCTCCAATGAAATCAAAAGCGATGATTTCAAGAAAAAGTGCAAAAGATACGCAAGAAGATGACTATAATGCCCTCTCTATTCGAGTTCTTGAGGGTTTAGAGCCCGTGCGTTTACGCCCTGGAATGTATATTGGTGGAACAGACAGTAAAGCGCTTCATCATTTATTTGCCGAAATTATTGATAACGCGATGGATGAAGCTGTTGCGGGTTATGCAGATTCTATTGAGGTCTCATTAGATAGGAACGGTTATATAACCGTTACAGATAATGGACGCGGTATTCCTGTCGAAAATCATCCTCAAATGCCTGAGAAATCTACTCTTGAAGTTATTATGACACAACTCCACTCTGGGGGAAAATTTGATGGAAAGGCTTATCAAACTGCAGGTGGACTTCATGGAGTAGGAATTTCTGTCGTCAATGCTCTTTCTGATGATATGGAAGTTGAAGTTGCACGAGAACGAAAACTGTACCGCCAACGTTTCTCACGCGGTATTCCTCAATCTGGATTGGAAGATCTGGGAGATGTTTATAATCGTCGTGGTACGCGCGTTCGTTTTCATCCTGATCATGAAATTTTTGGTGAAAAAGCAGCTTTTGATCCAGAAAAAATCTATAAGATGACATGCTCCAAAGCCTATCTTTTTGGTGGCGTAAAAATTCGCTGGACTTGTGATCCCGTCATACTTGAAGGCGTAAAAAATATTCCTGAAAAAGCTGTTTTTCATTTTCCCAATGGGCTTAAAGACTATTTACTTGCGTCACTAAAAGATGAATATCGAGTAACGTCAGAAATTTTTTCTGGCAAAACACAACACAATAATGGCCATGGCTCCGTTGAATGGGCTATCGCTTGGCATGGTGGTGATTCTTGTGTGCAATCTTACTGCAATACGATTCCTACAGGAGAAGGCGGAACGCACGAAATAGGATTACGTCAAGCTCTTTTGCGTGGATTAAAATCCTACGCTGAGTTAATAGGAAACAAGCGCGCAGCGATTATTACGTCTGACGATATTATGATTTCAACAGCCGCAATACTTTCAGTCTTTATCAGTAACCCTGAATTTGTTGGACAAACAAAAGATCGATTAGCAACCATTGAAGCACAGCGTATCGTTGAGAATGCAATCCGCGATCCTTTTGATCATTGGTTAGCAAATTCCCCGCAAGAAGCAACAAAACTTCTCGATTGGGTTATTGAACGTGCTGAAGAACGTGTTAGACGACGCCAAGATAGAGAAATAAGTCGAAAAACTGCTGTCCGCAAATTACGTCTGCCCGGTAAACTTGCAGATTGTAGCCAGAACCATGCTGTGGGTGCTGAACTATTCATTGTTGAAGGGGATTCTGCAGGAGGATCTGCTAAACAAGCAAGAAATAGAGCAAACCAAGCAATTTTACCTCTTCGTGGTAAAATCTTAAATGTCGCCAGTGCTGCACATGAAAAAATGAACTCAAGCCAAACAATTAGCGATCTTATCCTTGCTCTTGGATGTGGAACACGCTCCAAGTATCGTGAAAAAGATCTCAGATATGAACGTATTATCATCATGACAGATGCTGATGTTGATGGTGCTCATATTGCGTCACTGCTCATTACCTTCTTCTTTCAAGAAATGCCTGACCTTATTCATCAGGGACATTTATATCTCGCCGTCCCTCCCCTTTATAGAATATCGCAAGGAGGAAAAGTTGCTTATGCTCGTGACGACATTCATAAGGATGAATTGCTCAAAACTGAATTTACTGGAAAAGCTAAAATAGAAATCGGGCGTTTTAAAGGGCTGGGTGAAATGCGCGCAGAACAACTTAAAGAAACGACTATGCATCCTCAAAAACGTACATTGCTTCGTGTTTCTATTGATGCCGAGGAAATGCAAGAAACGAAAAAGACTGTAGAAAGTCTCATGGGAACAAAACCAGAAGCACGATTTCGTTTCATACAAGAAAATTCTACTTTTGCTTCTAATCTAGACATCTAATGTAAAAAATATCCCTTTCAAACCACTGCTGCTGCGTCAATCACGCGCAGCTGCGGATTGATCGTTCCATTCCAATAATTCAAACTAAGATGACCAGCTAAATGAATCATTTCACCAATATTTTCAAAAAGAAAATCACCAAGCGATGTCCCTACAGCACGAAAAGCAATTCCTTGCAGTTTTTTTCCTTCAACATTAGATACAATGAGGCGAAGATGTCCTTTACCAACTTCAGATAGATTCACCAGTCGATGAGAGGGAAGAACAAAAACAGGTGTTGCATTCCCTGCCCCAAATGGCCCTGCTTTTTCAAGCAATTCAAACAGCGCTTCATTAACACCAGAAGCAGAAAGAGAACCATCTATACTAAGAGATTTTTTTGCACGCAACTGTGAAACCATTAAAGAAACTTTTTCTTCTAGCCATTTTCGAAAAATTTCAATTTTTGTTGATTGAATTGTAATTCCTGCTGCCATACTATGTCCCCCTCCTTTTTCTAATAAATTTAATGTAACAGCTTCACGAACGAGTGCTCCTAAATCTATACCATTAATTGAGCGTCCCGACCCTACGCCATTTCCATCTTCTTTCAAAGCAATAGCAAAAACAGGACAAAAAAAACGCTCTTTGAGACGGGAAGCAAGAATACCAATAATTCCCGGATGCCATTCTTTATGTGAAATTACAAGCGATAATGGTATTTCTTGATCTTGATAAAGAGAAGTAATGTAAGATTCCGCTTGTGCTAATTGAATGTTCTCCATTTCTTGGCGTTCTTGATTAAGCCGATCTAATTGTTCTGCTATTCTGTCCGCTTCATCTTTATTCTCACAGCTAAGTAAACGTGCTCCCAAAGCTTGATCACCAATGCGCCCTCCTGCATTAATTCTAGGACCTAACAAAAAACCTAAGTGAAAACTATTAAGCGGCTCCCCTATTCGTGCAACCTTTGTTAAAGCTGTTATTCCTAGATTATGCATAGAACGAGCAACTTGAAGCCCTTTTATCACAAAAGCACGGTTAACCCCCTGTAATGGAACGACATCACATATGGTTGCCAATGCAACAAGATCAAGCATACTTAAAAGATCAGGCAGCTGCCCTTGGAATTGTTTTTTCCGCAGCAAATGATGAACCCAAGCTAACGTAACAAAAACAACGCCAGCTGCACATAAATGCCCCTGTTTAGAAAAATCATCAGGGCGATTAGGATTGACAAGAGCAACGGCTTCTTGATGAATCTCTGACATTTGATGATGATCTAAAATCACAACATCAGCACCAGCAAGCCTCGCTGCTTTTACGGCATCAGGACTGTTTGCGCCACAATCAACAGTGATAATTAACCGAGCGCCTTCTTGCACAAGCATCCTCATTGCTTGTTCATTAGGACCATAGCCTTCAACAATACGATCAGGAATATAAATTTTGACTTCAATACCAAAATAACGAAAAAAACGCGCTATGAGTGCCGATGAACAAGCACCATCAACATCATAATCCCCAAAAACAGCAACCTGTTCTTGATTGAGAAGAGCCTTAACAATACGCTCTGCAGCGCATTGCATATCCCTAAAACTTTCTGGATCAGGCATAAGCGTACGTAATGTTGGATTAATAAAAGCAACAGCCTCAGCTTCATCCACATCTCTTGCTGAAAGTACTCGAGCTAACTGATCTGGAAAGCCAAATTTTTGAGAAATAGCGCGCGCATTATTTATCCCTTGAACATCAAGGGCATCTAACCAAGCTTGACCACAAGCAGAAGATTCAACATTGAGAAAATAACGAGACCACTGCATTATTTCTTATTTTATAATGAAGAACAATAAAATACAATCATGCGTTAAAGATAAAATAGTTTTTTGCAACATTCATTTTAAGTTTAAATGGTCTACAAACTTCTTTTAATGGGGTATTATAATACCTTTCTAATAACATGTTGTTTTATAAAGTTTTTATTTTCTCTTGACGTCAATCAAAAGACATTATATCAGAGCAAGTAGTATGCGTTAAATATTTCGCTATGGTAACAATTTTCAACGCAAAACAGTAAAAATTCCCTTATATTAAAAGGGTTCTAATAAAGGATACTTCTATGGCAACTTTTTCACAAAAGCCAACTGAAGTGGTGAAAAAATGGGTTATTATTGACGCAGAAAACCTTGTTTTGGGTCGTCTTGCCACATTTGTTGCTAACCGCTTACGTGGCAAACATAAAGCTACATTTACTCCACATGTTGATGATGGTGACAATGTTATTGTCATTAATGCAGATAAAATAGCTCTCACTGGCAAAAAATATACGGATAAAAAATATTATTGGCATACCGGCTATATTGGTGGAATCAAACAACGTACAGCACGTCAACTTCTTGAGGGACGTTTTCCCGAACGCGTTATTGAAAAAGCAGTAGAGCGCATGATTCCTCGAGGGCCTCTTGGTCGCCGTCAATTGAAGAATCTACGTGTTTACGCTGGAAGCCAACATCCACATGAAGCACAACAGCCTGAATCTCTTGACGTTGGTGCTTTAAACCGCAAAAACAAAAGGATTGCTTGATTATGGCTGAAATTAATTCTCTTTCTGAGCTTAGCATAGTAACAAGTATTACAGAAACACATGAAAATGTTGTTCCTGTCCACGTGCAAAAGCTTGATTCACAAGGACGTGCTTATGCAACAGGAAAGCGTAAAGACGCTGTTGCACGCGTATGGATTAAACCAGGTTCTGGAAAAATCACAATCAACAATAAGGAATTTGACAAATATTTCGCTCGTCCTGTTCTTAGAATGATTCTTCGTCAACCAATTGTTGCAACAAATAGGGATACCCAGTTTGATATTATTGCAACCGTTGCAGGCGGTGGTCTTTCCGGACAAGCCGGTGCAGTGCGCCATGGCATTTCCAAAGCTTTAACCTATTATGAACCAGAACTTCGCTCAATCTTGAAAAAAGGTGGTTTTCTTACCCGTGATAGCCGCGTTGTTGAACGTAAAAAATACGGTAAAGCAAAAGCACGTCGTTCTTTCCAATTCTCAAAGCGTTAATTTCAATTTTTGTACAATGCATAAAGCCTCGGACAAAACCGAGGCTTTTTCCCCTACTAAAACAGACTTTTAGATGAATGTAGGAACAAATCTATACCGATTAGAAAAAACAAAAATGCAAAACAACCTCCTCTCTTAAGATAAAAGGCAAGAAAATAAACCGAAAAATCTCGAAACTTCAGTTTCAATTTTTAAAATCTGTTTTACTAACTTGAATATATCCACGTGCTAAAGCAGAAAAATATTTGCACGAAAACTTTAGCAATTTTATAAGCTTTTCAATATTTTTTTCTATCATCACTTAACAAGCTTTAGTCCACAAAATGTTTTACCATTGTGATAAAATGAGGAACAGAAATAGGCTTTGACATATATTCTTCACATCCACTGGCACGAATTCGCTCCTCATCGCCTTTCATAGCAAAAGCTGTTACAGCAACAACAGGGATTGATCGAAGTTCTTCATCTTCTTTTAATTGTTTAATAACATCTATTCCAGAGACCTCTGGCAACTGGATATCCACAAGGATAAGAGATGGCATTGATGAACGCGCCAAATCTAATGCCATAAGACCATTACGCGTTTCAACAGTTTCATAACCACTCGCTTCTACAAGATCACGGAATAACTTCATATTAAGCTCATTATCTTCCACGATCATGACTTTTTTTGACATTCGTATAACTCCACCCTTCTCAAATAAAATAGAGAAATAGAAATGAATCCACATTCTCTTTGCTTAAGATAAAATGATAAAATGAATTGTAAACCACAAAGAGATTAAAAGATTCCAATAAAAGCATTTTTTACAAATATTTGTAAGACGCATCGCTATACTTATTCAGTTCATCAGTATAAAATCCACAATAACCATAAGTATTGTATTACCCTATATTTTTGAGTGAATACGCACCGTTTATGAATATCTCAATTCCAGCATATGCATTTTCATCATAGAAAAAATATCAAATACAAACTTAGCTCAAATGCGTATTTTGAAGAGAAAAAATTTAATTAACTTTAAAAAGCAGCTGATTATTTAAATTTAATGTCCCCTATACTGCCATCCCCCAACAATATCTTAATGATATTAAAGGATAAATTTACCATATTATTAAAAGTAAAAAATAAATAAACCGTGATTAAACATCACGGTTTATTTAATATAAAATATTCAACAACAGAATAATTCAAAGTTCATCAAGGAATTATCTTTTAATTCAAAGCCCATGCACTATAAGCAAAAGCATCGAATGCTCTTCCACCTGTCTCTCTGTTAGGACTCGGCGGTTTTCTAGTAAAGAAATATACAAGATATGCGATTAAACCAAAAATCGCTGCCTCCATCCCCATTAAACCCGCGACTTTTTGGACATTTTTCTCAGCCCCTTGTCCTCCAAACTGGCTAATAATCATATCAACAGCTTTAATAACTCTATTTTCCTGTGTCATTACAGAAATGAAACCAGCATTTTGAAATCTACCATTTAAAGAATCAGCATTGGCTCCTAAAACCTGTGAAAAGAAAATAGCTACTGCAACAAAACATACTATACAATGCTTGAATATTTTCATCATAAACACCTATTACAATATTTAATAAAATAAATTTTCTTTACCGCCCCCTCTAAATAGAAAACATTACATCATCTATCGATAAAGTATATTTATCTTCTAATAACAAAAAATATAATACAAAATTTAATTAACAGTTTTATTTTAATTGTTAATTTTATATTATATTACATTTACAATATATCCGTTACATGTTTATTTTAATATTGTCAATTATTTTATTCGTGTTTTAATAATGTATAATTTAATGGCAAAAATGTATTAAAATAAAATTATTTTATTGTTTTTATTATAATTTTATATTTATTATCATAAATATTATTAGATATTATAACATAAAAATATCAATATATTGTTTTTTTAGTTACACGTAATGTTTTTTATTTTTTGTATAATATAGTAAGATAAATATTTTTAAAATTTACAAAAAACAAAAAAATATTTTATTGAAATATTCTGTTAAAATAATTTTTTCTTAGTATAGATTGAGAAGAAATAGTTTTCCCAGCAAAAATTAGCGTAAGTATCAACTTAGCTCTTTGATTGAAAAAGCTAAATTAAGTAAGATAAGGGATAACTTTGGTGAACGCGCCAAATCTAATGCCATAAGGCCATTACACATTTCAAAGATTTCACAGCCATTCGTTTCTACAAGAACGTGGAATAATTTTAATAAAGTTCATTGTCTTTCAAGATTCTAACTTTCTAACATTAATATAATTCTACGACTTAGAGAAATAGAAATAAATACACATTCTTTCTAACCAAGATAAAATGATTAAAAATTTTAAACCTCAAAAAGACTATATTATGTACAATAAAGTATTTCTGTAATAATATTAAAAAAAGAGTACAGCCTAAAAACTTAAAGCTTAATGGGCATATTAATAAATATAAAAATAGCTAAACCGTGATTAGAAATCACGGTTTATTAATTATAAAAGATTCAAAAACAGAATAATTTAAAATTCATCAAATCAACATTTTTAATTAAGAGCCCATGCACTTCGAGTAAAAGCAGTGAATGCTTTTTCACCTGCGCTTTTTCTAGGATCCGGTGGCTTTCTAGTAAAGAAATATACAAGAAATGCGATTAAACCAAAAATCGCTGGCTCCATTCCTATCAAACCAGCCACCTTTTGGACATCTTTTTCTCTGCTTTGTTCTGAAAATTGACTAATAATCTCCTTAACAGATTTAATAACTCTATTCTCTTGTTTCATTACAGAAATAAAATCAGCGTTTTGAGATCTACCATTTAAAGAATCGGCATTGGCTCCTAAAACTTGTGAAAAGAAAATAGCGACTGCAACAACACATGATATACAATGCTTAAATATTCTCATTATAATAACCTATTACAATATTTAATAAAACCTTACTCTCTAAACAGAAAACATCACATCATCTACCGATGATTCATATTTTCCTACTGAGAAGAGAATGATAATATAATACAAAAATAGTTATCATTTTGTATTATATTTTTATTCTTTCCATATTTAATTTGTTTTGTCAATTATTCTATTTTTGTTTTTAAGCTGACTGATTAGATGATAAAATTTTATTACAATAATATGATTATATTATTGTTTAAATTGTATTTTTTCTTCAAAACGATTGATTTTTTTAATCACAACATTTTTAAATCACAACATAAAAAAAATATTACTAAATTGTCTTTTTTATTACACATAATGGATTTTTTATATTGGTAGCATACAGTAAGCTAATTTTTTTCTTATTGTATGTTGAGAGGCAATAGCTAACCGAGTAAAAATTTAGCGTAAACAAAAATTTCGCTCTTTGATTAGAAAAGCTAAACGAGATAAGATAAGAGATAATATTGATGAAATCGCCAACTTTAATCCATAAAGCCATTAAACATTTCAACGATTTTACGACAATTCGTTTCTACAGAATCGCAGAATAACTTCAGTTTAAGCTCATTATCTTCCACGATCATTACTTTTTGATATTAATAGTGCTCCACCCATTCAAAATAAAATAGAGAAATAGATAATGAATACAAATTCTCTCTCTAACCAAGGTTAAAAAGATAAAAAATGTAAACTATAAAGAAACAAAATAACACCTAATAAAAGCATTTTTGCAAATATTTGTAATGCTCAGCATTATGTTTTTCAGTTTATCAAAATGAACTCCACAATAATCGTAAAATTATATTATTCTATATTTTTGAATCGATATGTAAAATTCATAGGTATCTAATGAATAACAATAAACTCACAAGTATTTTCATCGTAGTAAAGCTATCAATCACAAAAATTAATTCAAATACACATTTTGAAGAGAAAAAACTTACGTAACTTTGATATGCATAGATTTTTTTATCTGTAAGCAATCGGTAGTTTATATACCCAATTAAAAATTTATTCTTGTGATCTTATATTGTCTCAAACGCTTTTGTTATACATCAATACGAGCGATGCAATAACAAATCAAAATAGAACTTACTTATGTAATTTTAAACAAAACTTTAAAATGGACCACACATGTTGTTAATGCATTGTTAAATGCAAAAACAATCACAAAACTGGAAAATAAAAAACTCATTATAAATGCTAATAACTTAACAGAATTTATTTTTTTGCTTTATATAATTTTTCAAAAAATTTGGTAAGAAAATATGAGTGATACGCGAAAAAGTTCTCAATCTTTTCAATCTCTATATCAAAAATCACATTATTTTCATCACTGATAATCAAAAACATATGATCGTTATCAGTTATTTTACAACATCAAATTAAAGCATTATTTTTGTTTATTGAAAAAGAAGCTGTCTGGATTTCTCTTTATTTTTTTGGACAAATTTAAAAACATAACTTTATTAATAACATATCTCATAATCTCTATAGAAAGATACTTAAATAAAGAATACTATAAAAAATAAAATGAATATTATTGATGATTTTTTATAATATCAGTTTTAATATGCGCTTTAGAAGCATAATATAATTTAAATAAATTTATTAATAATATTAATAGTACTTAAAGTATCTATAACACTTAAAATTTATGAACTAAAATATATAGAATTATAAATAATATACCATTAAAAGATATTCTAACAATATTTCTTAGACATATTTTTCATTAACATATCTACAAAATTATTATGATTTTAGAGATATATTGCAGATATTCTATAAATTACCGTACACAATTATAAAAATGATGCACAACTCTAAAAACTCCCTACTAGAGCACCATTTATAGTGCTGCCTACTGCCTTCTCTTAGTGTAGCCCCCTCCGCACAGCAGCAGCTACGATTAACAGGAACTATACCATCTATTTTCTATTGCAACTGCACCCGCTATACTTACGATTCCTCCAAGCACAGCACCTCCAACTGTCCCAACAGGCGCCACTATCATTACTCCTGTTTGTCCTGTAGATTTTATTGTATCCCAATAATAACCCGAAGGACGGCATGAATTACCTGAAGCACTTGATGAGCTTGAACTCTCCTTTTTCTTTTATAGAAAAACGCATCATATCGATACAATTAGATTAGATTATTACGCGTTTTAGACAATTGTCAAACCTAATTTTAAATTAAAATAAAATAAAAACACCGTACAAACAATAATATTCGCAAATACTATTAAAATATAACACATTATATTTTTCTTTCTCTTAACAAAATCATAACTTAAAATGAGTTTGCATAAGAAAAATTAAGAACCTTCTCTTGATTTACTCGCACAACAAAGAAATATATTTATTACGTTATTGAAATTAATCTTATTGCTATCGTTTTACAGCTACTTGACTTGGTGAATCCTTTTATTTTTCAAGCAATTATTGATGGAATTTTTCCTACTCAGCATGCTGAAAATCTCTATGTGATCGTTATCTTGATAATTGCTATCATGTTGTTTAGCACAACTCTTAGCTTTCTATCGGGCAACTTAAAAGCTTTATTCTATCAATTTTCTTATTGTTTAAGCAAAAAACTCATCCACGTAATAATATATTGAATGCACCAACAAAATCCGCACGAATAACCACATTCTACGCATATAAAAATTACCCACTTTGACAATTTTTTAGCACTATAACCGAAAAAGAACACATCTGGCTCGTATTATGAATGATACTAAATTGTATGCCATCTTACCATTGGCTTTTGTCATCAAGCTGCCATCTAAAATCGAACAGTTTAAACCTCTGATTTCTATTTCACGCTCCTTGCCAGTAACTGTGGGAATGCGGCCTATATTATTGTTCAATCTTATCTAACAATAAAAAAATCCTCATGTGAAAATTCTACATGCCTTATATCGCCAGAATAAATAACGATAATTTATGGTACAATAGAATTATTCACTCAATTTTTTTTATTTTTATAATCATGCTGACTTTCATCTCATCCCCCTAATCCATTAAATTTACGCATTGTTTTCTTATAACTTATGAAAGTCATGACCATGGAAAGAAAAGCGCTCAACAGAAGATATCCAATATTCCATTCGCCTTTACCAAGCAACAATGACACAGGCAAGGAAGCAGAAAAAGCCATGGGAAGCATAAACAAAAGCCATTTTACGATGCTTAAAGGATAAATTCCTATTGGCACAAATGAAAGCTCGTAAATCATTTCATGAAAATATTCGACAGGCATCTTACGGCTAATAATAAATGTTACAAAATTAAACATCATGAAAAAACAAATATTGACAATAAAAACACAAAATATTGCAACAATAAAAGAGATCCATCTTAGCTTAAGATCGGATATATTCGGTAATGATACAAATAAATAGGCACTAACATAAAGAACAAAGAGCTTGATCAGATTAAGAGGTTTACACCAACCAAACAACATCAACAACCAGATTGAAACGGGCTTTATCAAGTATGGTTCAATTTTACCATCCGCTACTTTTTCAAAAAACGTTTCAATAGAATTAGTAAAAATATTCAAAAATATTCCAAGTAAAACAAAGACAACAAAGATAAAATGGATTTCATCTCTGCTATAGTTACCGATCTTTCCTGAAAAAGAAGATATTCTATTAATAAATATGAATTGAATAAAATAATAGCATAGAGAAAGAATAAACTCCCCAGCCAAATTCTTACCATAAACAATCTGTCGGCGGATATTCAAACTGATAAAATGAAGGATTATTTTCATCTCAACCACCCGCTCCATTATATGCTTTCATCCCTTTATTCCAAGCAATATAAATTAAGAATAAAAAACACAAAATATAAGTAAAACTTCCGAAAATAAACTGCTGAAACAACGCTAAATTTTGCGTCGCGAAAAACTCGGCAGGAGCTGATATCATGAAACGATAAGGATTAAATTGCATAAGCGGAATAAGCCACACCGGCCAAAAAGATGGTGGTAAAAGAACACCCCCAAGAAGCGTTGAACTGAGAATACTGAAAGAGAGTAATATATTGTACTCAATCACCCAAAAGCTTAATAAGGCAATTCCAAAAGAGAGTAAAAAACAAAGCAATTGTGATAGAATAACAACCAGAAAAAAGAACAGAAAAGCGATGACCAATCCCAGAATATTTTCATAGGATAAAACAAGCTTAACAACAAAAAGAGCCAATAACGGGATGCTATATAATACACTCTCCCCTAAAAAAGTAAAAAGCATTTGTGTCATATAACTAAAGGGCTTTGTAAGATATACTTCTAATTGACCTTCTTTAACATGATGAGAGAAAAACTTAATCACATTATAACCATTATTTAAGCGACCTAGGACTAAAGCAAAAGCATAATAATACATCATATCATAAAAGCTAAAGCCATTGATGGTGTTGCCCGTATCAGAGAAAAGTGCATTCCATAATAGAAGTTGAATAACAAATGGCGAAAGTGTCCCAATGATAATATCGGTAAAAAACATTGCTCTATCACTTAGAACAGTGAGTAATCCATTCTTGGCAAAAAGAAACATACCAAAGCAGTGGTTAGATAAATTCTTTAAATTTAACACGGAGCATCTCTTCAAGCGAGGGAGTGGATACAGAGAACGTACAGTTCAATTCGGTTGTAATTTCGCGTACAAAACGCGCAAAATCCTCACGGGGCAGCGAAACCTCCAGCGAGCATTCTTCAGCGTTAAAGTGCTTATCTTTTAAAGGAGTAGATAATTTCAACGCAATCTCATCAATTTTTTCTACAACAGCTGAAGGTGCAGCCATGTGTTCACAAAAAAGTGTCATTCTCACCAAAGAAGGAATGACATTTTTAAGCGCATGAAGATTACCATGAAACTGTTTCTTTCCTTTATGCAAAAGAATAATATCATCGACGTATCCATCAATATCTCCCATATCATGACTTGTAATGATATACCCAGTGCCACGCTCCTTTTTCAGTTTTTTAAGAAGCTCCCTGATTTCATGCTTAGCTGTAATATCAAGACCAATACTTGGCTCATCGAGAAACAACAGTTTAGGTCTAAAGGAGAGATTAAATGCCAATTCACTTTTCACTCTCTCACCTAGACTAAGCATCCGCACTGGCTTATCTATAATATGCTCAAGACCCAGCAACTCAGCGATCTCTTTAAGATCACGGGTAAAAGAGGCGCATTCAAGACCATATAATGGTTGAACCATATCCAGACTGTAGCGTAAGGGCAAATCCCACCATAAACAATTCTTGTGACCAAAGACCACACCCAAAGACTTGAACAGATTTTTCTTCGCTTTATAAGGATCAACACCAAGGACTTTAACACATCCCTCATCAGCGTATTGTATACCAGAAAGTATTTTAATCAGTGTCGATTTACCCGCTCCGTTAGGGCCAAGAATTGCTAACGATTGCCCTGAAAAGAGGGTGAAACTCATATCTTTTAACACATGATGATTTGTATAAACCGGCTTGAAGAGAGAAAACACCTTGTTTTTAAAACCAATTCCTCTGTCAATGTTGCGATATATTTTTGAGACGTTATTAACGTCAATCAATAATGATCCCATCAGTCACTCCTAATTTCAATTTATCCCCCTTTTGAATGTTCCCATAATAAATATCTGTTTTGTTCACTAGAAAAAACAAAACTGTTCAAGCCCTCCCTAGAGCAATAAAACGCGCCTGACGTTTTATCTCCAATTTTTTGTCTAGATATTTTTTCAATGTGATGAGTTCACTTCAATGAAGCATTAAGATACTAAAAACTTATTTCTTCTTTTATGAAAGATAGTCTTTTGGATAAACTAAGTAAGTAGAAAAATAATTGGTCATTGAAAGGAGAACTTTGCTAAGAAGGCTTCATTGTGTAAGCAAAGATACAAAGCATAAATCTATACTATAAGCATATCAAACCACATTGATAATAAAACAAACTTCCTTGACAACAGGAATTTTTTGAGAGGTTACTTTTCCTCAGCATTACTATAAAACGCCTCCATTATTCCCCATAAAAAAACTAAAATCGCTTTCTCTATTTTAGTAAATATCTTTCAGATTTTATCTAACTCATCTCGCTCAATAGACACGCCTTCCCAATATATGACCTCTATAGATAATTCAAAGAAGCAGCTTCATAAACTCAGATTATTAAATGATACACCATATCCAAAAAATAACAATACAATCAATATGGATAAAGAGCTGTAGAAAGAAAGCCATGATATTCGAAAATTTCATCACTCAAAAACATAATTTTCTCATAGCGATTGACTTATCAAAAACTTCCTTCAAATGATGCCCTATTCATCTTATCAAATTTATATCAATCAAAAAGAACAAATGAAGTTTCTTTACTCTGTTTCAGCATCACTCTCATTAAAAGACAAAAGATTAAAACTTTGAACCATATGAGGTGGTAAAGGTGCAACAATGTCCAATATTCCTCCTGAAGGATGAGGAATACGAATACGACGTGCATGAAGATGAAGACGATTTTGAATTCCTCCTGGTAATGTCCAATTACTATCAGAAAAAAAATACTTTGTATCGCCAATGATAGGATGATCCATATGGGCAGCATGCACACGAAGCTGATGTGTTCTCCCTGTATAGGGTTCCATTTCAAGCCACGAAAGAGCCCGCCCTCGTGTATCTAAAACGCGATAGTAGGAAACCGCATGATGTGAATCTGGCTCCCCATGTTCACAAACACGCATTTTGTCACCTTGTGCAGTCATTTCCTTAACCATCCACGTTGAAATTTTGTCCTGCTTTTTTTTAGGCACGCCCCGAACCAACGCCCAATAAGTCTTTTTTGTTTCTCGCGCTCTAAAAGCAGCAGTTAAGGACTGAGCAGCTCCCCTTGATCGCGCAACAATAAGCACACCCGACGTCTCACGATCAAGACGATGAACCAAACGCGGCTTTTCACCTTTTTTATTGCGCCATACCTCAAGCATACTATCCATATGACGTGTTAAACCAGAGCCTCCTTGTACAGCCAATCCAGCTGGTTTATTAAAAACAAATACCTTTGGATCTTCATAAAGCAGCATTTTTTTCAAAACGGTCCCATCATCCTGCCCACGAAGTGTTTTATCCGTTATTGAAAGATTTTCCTTGTCATTAATAGGGAGAGGTGGAATACGAACAGCCTGTCCTATACAAAGACGCGTATCGGCTTTAACACGTCCACCATCAACCCGTATCTGACCAGAACGCAACAATTTTTGCAAAGCTCCAAAACCAAGTCCTGGATAATGCACTTTAAACCAGCGATCTAAGCGCATTCCATTTTCATCTGCCTCAACTTTTTTTATTTCTATGCCTGCCATGAAAATTCCCTTACCTGATAATTTTATTGATCTATTTTTGCGCCTTTATAAACACAAAAATTCATATTTTAGTTGGTTTTATCACACCATATTACAGTTAGTATCCAAAATTGCCTTTTCTTAACATCCAAATTTTATTAGCTAAAAACTAAGCGTTGTAAAAATCAACAGCCTTTACGCTTAATAGCGAATGGAGATAATTAACCGTGTCCTTATTCAAAACCTATGCACGTGTTCTCACTTACCTAAATAGAGAAAAAAATGCATCCCTTTTAATCTGTACCGCTAATGTTATGTTAGCTATTATCACTATTGCAGAACCTATTTTATTCGGACGTGTTATTGATTCTATTTCAGAAAAATCAGCTATCATTCCTACTCTTACCATTTGGGTTTGTTTTGGACTTTCACATATTATTGCTTATGTCCTTGTTGCTCGCGGTGCTGACCGCTTAGCCCATAGACGCCGCTTAACGGTTTTAACGGAATCTTTCGAACGTATCATTGCCATGCCTTTAATTTGGCATCAACAACGTGGAACTTCCAACGCACTCCATACACTTTTGCGCGCAATAGATTCCATGTCAACCATATGGCTTGATTTTATGCGCCAACACCTCTCAACGCTTGTCGCCTTATTAGTTCTCATCCCCATAGCGTTTAATATGAATTGGCGTCTTTCAATAGTCTTGGTTGTGCTTGCCATCACCTACGTATTAATTGCACGTTTAGTGATGCGAAAAACAAAAGACGGACAAGCCGCTGTGGAATGCTACCACCACAACCTTTTTAAACATGTCAGTGATTCAATCTCTAATGTTTCCATTGTACAAAGTTATAACCGAATAAAAGAAGAAGCTTCTATACTGCATCAACATACAAATGCTCTGCTTAAAGCACAAAATCCTGTTCTCAATTGGTGGGCGCTCGCCAGTGGCTTAAATCGAATGGCTTCAACAATTTCAATCGTTTGTGTTCTCCTCCTTGGAGCTTTTTTTGTTGCAAAAGATCAATTACGAGTAGGTGAAGTCGTTGCTTTTGTTGGATTTGCACAACTCATGATTAGCCGCCTAGACCAAATGAGCAATTTTATTAATTGTGCAATATCCTCACAAGCAAAACTGCAAGAATTTTTTGAAATGGAAGACTCAACCTTTCATATCAACGAACCGCAAAATCTTCCTTCCCTCCAAAATGTTAAAGGCGCCATACAATTTCATCACGTGACCTATAAATTCCCCAATTCTTCTCAAGGTGTTTTTGATATTTCCTTTGAGGTTAAAGCAGGACAAACTGTTGCAATTGTAGGGCCAACAGGGGCTGGAAAAACAACATTGATCAATCTGTTGCAGCGCGTATACGACCCTACCCTTGGGCATATCTCCATTGATGGAATAAATATATGCTCAATCAATCGCGAATCTTTACGCAAATCTCTAGCAACAGTATTTCAAGACTCGGGTCTTTTCAACCGTACTATTCATGACAATATTTCAATAGGAAAAGCGAGCGCAACAAATGAAGAACTTTATGAAGCAGCAAAAATAGCAGAAGCTCACGATTTTATTCTAAAAAAAGCTGATTGTTATAACACAATGGTGGGCGAACGAGGATCTCAATTATCCGGTGGAGAAAAACAGCGACTAGCAATTGCACGCGCTGTTTTAAAAAATTCCCCTATTCTCATTCTAGATGAAGCAACAAGCGCTCTTGATGTTGAAACAGAAGCACGTGTCAAAGATGCTCTCGATTGCATAAGCCATAACCGCACTACTTTTATTATAGCACATCGCCTCTCAACAGTACGCAATGCTGATGTGATACTCTTTCTGGATCATGGTCACTTAATGGAAAAAGGAAACTTTCAAGAATTGATCGATAAAGGGGGACGTTTCTCTAATTTTTTAAAGGCAAGTGGTTTAACAATCAAACCACCAGAAAGAGAAGGAGAAAATGTTATCCCCTTACATGAAGCCATAGCATCATAAAATTGATACTCTTTTTCAAGCAAAAAAATCCTCCTCAAGATAACAAGAGTTCTTATATATGATACAAGTAAAAAGATTTCTAAAAATGCCACAATTCATTTTAGGTATTTAAGAAAAATATTAAAACAGTTTAGTATTTTCTCTGCTATTGCAATTTTACTAGATTAGAACAAAAATATTTTCCTATATCTGTGCATATTGACGAGTATACATTCTCATTTAGGGAAAATGTAAAGGTAAAAACAATTTCCAGTTTTATCGTCTTCTTTTTACTCAGCTTTACGAATTTCAAAACGAACTAAAGAAACATCTTTTAAATAATGAATATTATGTATTGCTTTGCACTTTTGTTTATCACGTTCTTTATAGTCCTCTCATAAAGAACAGAACATCATTGTTTTGCACATTCATATGACTTTTTTAAGAAACATTTTTCAATGCTCTTAAGCCCATTTCACAACGACATTCGTGAGTGGTTTTGATTAATTTAACATACCCAGAATTTGAAATAATAAAATCCTACGAATATTCGTAGCTCTTATTCAAAAGATAAAACGATAAATTATCATTATAACTCAATGTATTAAAGCAATTTTATCATAAATAAATTAAATATTAATCTAAATCTTTAGATTTATGTGATATTCCTTTGATTTATATTGATAATTCATTACTTTATAACTTTAAATAAAGATTTATAAAGATAGGAGAATATTCTTTTCAAAACCTTTTAATAATAAACCAAAAAACTGTGTACATAACAAGCAAAATGAAAACAATAGCTCTAAGATATAACAACTCTTTTATAAGCCTTTTCAAGGAAAGAGATTTTATTCATTTGAAAACTAATCGAATAATGACAGCTTATAACTTTATAAGGAGAATCGTATGCAATAAATCTTGATTTTTCCTTTCATAAAAAGAGAGGTTTCTTTAAAAAATCTATAAGAGCAACACAATAACTAGTCTTCCTAGTAAAAGAATACACAGCAAAGCATGAAGTGCTGAATAATCTATCTTATCTTAAAAAGGTGACTCCTGAAACGCTTGGACGTTATAAAGACAAACACTGTTTTTATCTTTACAATTGTATTTTTCCCCAATTACGCTGTATCTGCATTTCAGAAATACACCAGACAGATATTCATGATACATAGATGCCAACCCAATATAACAATGTAAAAAATACCTATGCAGAATGATTTCATTCTTTAATTTTTTTCAAGAAAATCTTTTAGTGCCGCAAATGCCTCATCAGCTTTGTTCCCCTCAGGACCACCAGCCTGCGCCATATCAGGACGGCCACCTCCACCTTTACCACCAAGCATCTCTGAAAGAATACGAACGAGATCTACAGCATTTAACTTATCCGTTAAATCATCCGTAACGCCGACAACAGCACTCCCTTTTCCATCCTCCGAGACACTAATAAATGCAACCACTCCAGATCCGATTTGTTTTTTCTCAGAATCGACGAGCGCCTTAAGATCCCGTGGTAAAATATTTTTAACAACGCGTCCGGTAAAAGAAAACCCATTGATGATGATAATATCACCTTGGCTCCTTTCTGTTATTCCACCACTCAACATCATTTTCTTGCGTACATCATTCAATTCTTTTTCAAGTTTACGACGATCATCAAGCAAAATTCGCGCCCGTTCTTCCACACCAGCAGAAGAAGTTTTTAAAAGATCAGCAATTTCATGAATACGTTCATCTTGGCGGCTAAGATAAAGACGTGCTTCTTTGCCTGTTAAAGCTTCAATACGCCGCACTCCAGCTGAAACAGAACTTTCAGAAACAATATGAATCAAACCGATATCACCTGTTCGCTCCACATGTGTGCCACCACAAAGCTCAATTGACCAACGCTTTTTAAATCCTCCCTTTTCAAATGGCTCCCCCATAGAAACAACGCGAACTTCATCACCATATTTTTCACCAAACAATGCCATGGCACCTTCAGAAATTGCATCATCTACAGCCATGAGGCGCGTTATTACTTTACTATTTTGCAAAATAATCTCATTGGCTAAATCTTCTATTTTTTTCAACTCTTCTGGTGAAACGGATTTTGGATGTGAAAAATCAAAACGCAACCGATCTGGCGATACAAGAGAGCCCTTTTGTGTAACATGGTCCCCCAATGTTTGGCGTAAAGCTTCGTGTAACAAATGAGTAGCAGAGTGATTCGCGCGAATTTTCTTACGACGAACAATATCAACCGTTAATTCTACACAATCAGACCTCGATGCCTGACCAGATTTCACCTCCCCAATATGGATAAAAACACCATCACCCTTTCTTTGGGTATCATGCACCTTAAAAATAAAATTTTCACCAGAAATGATACCGCTATCACCAATTTGCCCACCAGATTCACCATAAAAAGGTGTCTGATTAACAACAAGCATAGCTTTCTGATCTGAAGAAATATGATCAACAATTTTACCATCACATACAAGAGCTGTAAGAATACCTTTCGCTGTCTCAGTTTCATAACCTAAAAACTCTGTGGCCCCCACTTGATCACGAACAGAAAACCAGATTTTCTCTATTACAGCTTCTCCAGAACCAGACCAATTGGCACGTGCTTCCTCTTTTTGGCGTTCCATCGCTTTATCAAAAGCACCAACGTCAACAGATATTCCGCGACGACGAAGAACATCTTGCGTCAAATCAAGCGGAAAACCATAGGTATCATAAAGTTTGAAAGCAACTTCACCATTCAAATAGTCTCCTTCTTTAAGATCGGTACTTGCTTCGTTCAACAAACCAAGTCCTCGTTCAAGCGTTTTACGAAAACGTATTTCTTCTAACCTTAAAGTTTCTGAAATCAAAGATTCAGCACGCACCAACTCAGGATAAGCTTGTCCCATTTCGCGATTTAAAGCAGGCAAAAGTCGCCACATTAAGGGCTCTTTAGCACCAAGAAGATGCGCATGACGCATAGCACGACGCATAATACGACGTAAAACATATCCTCTTCCTTCATTAGAAGGAAGCACACCATCAGCAATCAAAAATGCCGATGAACGAAGATGATCAGCAATGACACGATGGCTGGCAATAAAATCACCCTTTGCCTCAATCCCTGTAATTTCTTCTGATGCAGCAATTAATGCACGAAAAAGATCAATGTCATAATTATCATGAACGCCCTGTAAAACAGCAGCAATACGCTCTAATCCCATGCCTGTATCAATAGAAGGGTGAGGTAAGTTAACACGTTTTTCCTTGGAAACTTGCTCATACTGCATAAAAACAAGATTCCAAATCTCAATAAAGCGATCACCATCTTCTTCCATACTTCCAGGAGGACCGCCCCAGATTTCATCACCATGATCATAAAAAATCTCCGAACAAGGCCCACAAGGGCCTGTTTCTCCCATCGACCAAAAATTATCAGCTGTCGCAATACGGACAATTTTTTCATCTGGAAGACCTGAAATTTTACGCCACAGTTCAGCAGCAACATCATCACTCTGATAAACTGTCACCAACAATTTATCTTTTGGCAGGCAAAATTCCTTTGTTAAAAGATTCCATGATAAAAAAATGGCTTCTTCTTTGAAATAATCACCGAAAGAAAAATTACCCAGCATTTCAAAAAATGTATGATGGCGCGCCGTATATCCAACATTATCAAGATCATTATGCTTTCCACCCGCACGAACACATTTTTGTGCCGTTGTTGCCTGCGTATAAGAAGGTTGTTCAAGTCCAGTAAAAACATTTTTAAACTGCACCATTCCTGCATTTGTAAACATAAGTGTAGGATCATTCCGCGGAACAAGCGGACTAGAAGAAAGAACTTTATGCCCATTACGATGAAAATAATCCAAAAATATTGACCGAATATTATTAACACTATTCATGTTGACACCTGCTCAATACAGCACAAAACCATAAAAGAAAAATCCCCCTCATTAAATTCTCTTCGCCACGCATGGAGTCAATTTAATCAAAAATGGAATATTTGTTTTAAAAAATTGAGAAAAAAATGACTGCGTATTTAAAAACTCAAACAAAAAAACAGAAAAATCTGAAAGGGAAAAAATTATAGACGAAAAAAACACTCCATCAAATGGCTTCATCACTTTCTATATTTTCTGACCCTGCATTTTCTAACAGTTCAATCGCAATCAAACCAGCATTTTGGCGCAAAGCTGCTTCAATCTCTGTAGCTATTTCCACATGTTCACGTAAAAACTGCTTTGCATTCTCACGCCCCTGTCCTAAACGCTGAGAATTATAAGAAAACCATGCACCAGATTTTTCCACAACACCAACCTTGACACCCAAATCAATCAATTCACCTACTTTGGAAATACCTTCACCATAAATAATATCAAACTCAACCTGCTTAAATGGAGGTGCCAATTTATTTTTCACCACTTTAACGCGCGTCTGATTACCAACGATTGAATCCCTATCTTTAATGGATCCAATGCGACGAATATCTAAACGAACAGAAGCATAAAACTTTAAAGCGTTTCCACCCGTTGTCGTTTCAGGAGAACCAAACATCACACCAATTTTCATGCGAATTTGATTAATAAAAACAACCATACAGTTAGAGCGAAAAATTGCTGCGGTTAATTTTCGTAACGCTTTACTCATTAACCGAGCTTGCAATCCGGGCAAAGCATCACCCATTTCACCGTCAATTTCTGCTCGCGGAGTTAAAGCTGCGACAGAATCCACAACAAGCACATCAACTGCACCAGAACGAACCAACGTTTCTGTAATTTCCAATGCCTGTTCACCGGTATCTGGCTGAGAAATGAACAAGTTTTCTAAATCAACACCAAGCTTACGCGCATAAATAGGATCAAGCGCATGCTCTGCATCAATAAAAGCACAAATCCCACCACCTTTCTGTGCCTCAGCAATAGCATGGAGAGCCAATGTTGTTTTCCCAGAACTTTCTGGTCCATAAATCTCAACAATACGCCCCTTCGGTAATCCACCAATCCCTAAAGCAATATCCAAGGATAACGACCCTGTTGGAATTGTTTCAATTTCAACAACCTGCTCTTTTTGCCCAAGACGCATAATCGAGCCTTTACCAAAAGAACGTTCAATTTGTGAGAGAGCAGCATCGAGAGCTTTTGTTTTATCCACGATTATATCCTTGACCGAATTCATAATAACCTAAAAATTTAGTGTACACTGTACTTTTAATTTAACTAAAGGCTTGAGTTTAGATTTTCACAGACTATTTCCATTCCTATCTCCACATTATGCCCATAAACATTCATGACCATCACAATAAAGAATTGGCATTGCTTATCTTATGACACATAATAAACTCTAATAAAGTAATATCTCTATGGGAGCATAGTTAACATATTTATATCTCTCTAGAAAAGGAACAATTTAATTTTAAACACAATGTTCTACAGCCCTTCTGCTTATCCCTTTGATTAAATACTTGAGAGACTAAGAATTCTCCTGCTATTGATCACAAAAAAACGCATCATCAATCAACCTCATACCCTATTGCATCGAAGAACAAAACGCCATTGTGTTGCATATTCATACACTTGATTTAAGAAACATCTCTCAAAACTTCTAAGCTCGTTTTGTGACAACACCTATGAATGTGGTATACTACAAAACCCTTTAGGCGCCACCATCTTTACTCTATGGAAGGAGAAAGCCGGCACCCATCACACTATTTATCATCCCCCAATGTTGCAACAGTTCTCGGCACTTGAGACAATTCATAAGAAGGATTTTTAGTCCTTTCTTGTACAGTTTTTATCACACGGTAATCCTGCTCGTAACATGCAAGTAAATGATTTGATTGATTCAACAAATAACAGACTTGGGATGAGAGAAATTTACGGTATTTGAAACTTTCATTCAACTTACGAAACAGTCTATTATTATAAGTCAATATATTATTTAATAAAACCAAAAAAAATAAAGCAGCTTAAAAGTTGAATGATATATTTAAATTTGAAAAACTATGTACTTTCGAAGATATCAAAAAAAATCTCTACAAGCAATGCAATAAATGTTTAAAATATAAGCTAAATTTCTCATACAATAACATAAGAGATCAATAAAAAACGTATTTCAACTCAAATTTTATTTTGATCTTTACGTTTTTTACGCAACTGTTGCCACCACTCAAGACGTTTCACAATTTCACGCTCAAAACCACGCTCAACTGGTTTATAATAACTCTGACGCCCAAGTTTTTCGGGAAAATATTCTTGTCCTGAAAAAGCGTCTGGTTCATCATGGTCATAACAATAACCACTTCCATACCCTTCTTCCTTCATAAATTTCGTAGGAGCATTAAGAATATGCTTAGGAGGTGATAAAGAGCCATTTTTGCGCGCACAACGCAGTGCTGCTTTATACGCGAGATATGCTGCATTTGACTTTGGCGCAGTTGCAACATAAAGACATGCTTGCGCCAAAGCCAACTCTCCTTCTGGTGATCCTAAATAATCATAAGCATCTTTTGCTGCATTACAAATGACAAGAGCTTGAGGATCCGCCAAACCAATATCTTCAACAGCCATACGAACCAATCTTCGCCCAATATAGAGAGGATCTTCACCAGCATCCAACATACGTGCCAAATAATAAAGCGCAGCATCAGGATCAGATCCACGAACGGATTTATGCAACGCTGAAATGAGATTATAATGCCCATCTCGTCCTTTATCATAAATGGGCGCACGACGCTGAATAACTTTTTGCAAAGCAACAACATCAAGAATCTCTCCCAATGGAGCAATAGACCAAACTTCCTCTGCCAATGTTAACGCTACCCGCGCATCACCATCAGACATCTCTATCAAAACGTCTCTGGCATCATTATCCAAGGGAAGAGTTTTTCCCTCCACTTCTTCAGCACGCTTCAAAAGCATGTCCAAACTTTCATGATCATGAGAAAGAAATGTTAAAACACGTGCACGCGAAAGAAGGGCAGCATTCAGTTCAAAAGAAGGATTTTCGGTTGTTGCACCTATAAGTACCACAGTACCCTCTTCCATCACAGAAAGAAAACTATCCTGCTGAGCACGATTAAACCGATGAATTTCATCAACAAAGAGAAGTGTTTTATCCCCAGATATAAAACGCCTCTGCGCAACTTCAAAAATCTTTTTAAGTTCAGAAACTCCTGTAAAAATAGCAGAAACCTGTTCAAACGCGAAATTTGTTTCAAGGGCTAACAAACGTGCAACGGTCGTTTTTCCCGTCCCTGGAGGTCCCCAAAAAATCATCGATCCAATTGAGCCAGTTGCCGCCATACGTGAAAGCAAACCATCCTCTCCAATCAAATGCTTTTGTCCCACAACATCATTGAGAGAACAAGGGCGCATTCTTTCTGCAAGTGGCTGATTTTTATTAACTTGAAAATCAAACGACGAAGTAAAAAAATCTTTCTTCAAAAAAAACCTCAACGAATAAATTGGCGAATATACATACCATCACGTTCATATTCCAATTGCCACATATTTGAGCGACCTTGCATAAGAACCTTTTTTAACTGATGAACTGTTTGAATTTTATGGCCATTTACAACACGTAGAATATCTCCTGACTGAAAAATTCCAGCTGCATTGCTCATTTCCTCAAGATTGGTAATCACAACCCCTTTTGCAGATATAGGAAGATGAAAACGTCGACTATTTTGCGGTGTTAAATCTAACACCTCAGCACCAGCAAGAGGACTGTCACCCGTAATTTTTTCAGATTTTAAAAATGCAGTTTCTGATATTGATGAAACTGTTATTTGTGTTTTTAAAGTTTTTCCACTTCGTAAATATTCCAAGGCAAGACTATGCTCAACGTCAGCTGTCATCAAACGATAACCAAGACTATCTGGACTGTCAACGCGTACCCCCTGCACACTCAAAATAACATCACCTACTTTCAATCCAGCTTTTTCAGCAGGACTATCTTTGATAACTTCAATAATCAGAGCACCATAGGGACGTTCTAAACCTAAACCACCAGCAATATCAGGTGTAACATTTTGAAAAGAAGCCCCAATATAAGGCGGCACAAAATATTTTCCACCGCGTTTAACAGTATCAAGCATTACTTTTACAAGATTAACTGGAATAGCAAAACCAATCCCTACCGAACCACCGGAACGCGAATAAATAGCCGTATTAATTCCGATTAACTGACCTTTCATATCAATTAAAGCGCCACCAGAATTCCCTGGATTAATGGCTGCGTCTGTTTGAATAAAAAAGTCAAAATCAGAAATCCCAACACGTGTACGCGCTTGCGCTGAAACAATACCACTTGTAACTGTTTGACCAACACCAAAAGGATTACCAATAGCCAGAACAAGATCACCAACTTCAACAGCATCAGAATTTCCCAAAGAAAGAACAGGAAATTGAGCATCTTTTTCCTCAACTTCAAGAATTGCAATATCAGTCGCTTCATCTTTGAGCACAACCTTACTCTCAAACTCCCGCCCATCAGAAAAAGCCACTTTAATTTCGCTTGCATCTTTAATGACGTGGTAATTTGTAACAATCAAACCACGTGCATCAACAATCACCCCTGATCCTAATGACGATTGCTTACGAACAGGAAATTTATTTTGAAAACGACCAAAAAATTGCTCAAAAAATGGATCGCCTTCAAAAGGTGATCGTGCTCTAATTTGTCGAGCTGCATAAATATTTACAACAGATGGAACTGTCTTTTTAACTAAAGGAGAAAATGAAAGAGTGATTTCTGTTTGTGTTTGAGGAACATGAGCATATACATGATCAAATGATATCTGCATCATAATTGCAAAAAAAATCCGCACCCAAAAAGAATACCTCATAATCCACTCCTTATAAAATCAGCACATTCTGTTGAAGATTAATAGAATAAAAAAACGCATCCCCGCAAATTAAGGATCTCTATTAATATTTCATAATAGAGAATAAAAACAACCTATTTGAACAATAAATATTATAAAAATAAGATAATTCAATACTCTATAATTTTCTCTCTGCACCTATTTCTCAACTAAAATAAATTTAAAAATACTCACAAAAAAACCGCCCAAAACAAGGCGGCCTTTAAAAATCCAACAGAATAAAAAAAACTCTACGAAGATGTTCCCTTTTCATTCTCAGAAGCCTCCATGCGAGCACGATCCCCAGCACCCTTCGCTTCAACATCACGATCAACAAACTCTATAACAGCCATGGGTGCATTATCACCGGTACGAAACCCCGCTTTCATAATACGCAAATACCCACCGTTGCGTGATGCATAACGTGGCGCAAGCGTATCAAATAATTTTGCAACCTTTCCCGCATCACGAAGTGCTGCAATTGCTTGCCGACGCGCATGCAAACCACCACGCTTACCAAGAGTAACGAGTTTTTCAACAATAGGACGAATTTCTTTAGCCTTTGGAAGCGTTGTCACAATCTGCTCATGCTCGATCAACGAAGTTGCCATATTTGCAAACATCGCTTTACGGTGACTGGCAGTACGATTCAACTTGCGTCCTGACTTACTATGGCGCATAAGCCCTCTCCTTAAATTCTAATTTTAATATTGATCTTCATAACGTTTTGCAAGATCATCAATGTTCTCAGGCGGCCACGCAGGAATTTCCATTCCAAGATGTAAACCCATACACGCCAAAACTTCTTTAATCTCATTCAACGATTTGCGACCAAAATTCGGTGTCCGAAGCATTTCAGATTCTGTTTTTTGAATCAGATCACCAATATAGACAATATTATCATTCTTAAGACAATTTGCCGAACGAACTGAAAGTTCTAATTCATCCACTTTTTTGAGAAGTGCAGGATTAAAAGAAAGCTCAGAATCAACCTCTTCAATAGGCTCCTTCTGTGGCTCTTCAAAGTTAATAAATAACGATAATTGATCCTGAAGAATGCGTGCTGCAAAAGCAACAGCATCCTCTCCATTAACAGCACCATTCGTTTCAATCGTTAAGGTCAATTTATCATAATCCAAAACTTGACCTTCACGCGTATTTTCCACTTTATAAGAAACTTTACGAATTGGTGAATAAAGACTATCAATTGGAATAAGCCCTATACGTGCATCATCAACACAATTACGATCAGATGGAACATAACCCTTTCCTGTGTTGACAATAAATTCCATACGAATCTCAGCATCTTCATCAAGAGTACAAATAACATGATCTGGATTTAGAATTTCCATATCCCCGACTGTACTGATATCTCCCGCTTTCACGACACCAGGCCCCTCTTTATAAACGACGACACGTTTAGGCCCTTCTTCTTCCATACGAAGCGCAATTTCTTTTATATTCAGAATAATATCCGTAACATCCTCACGCACACCTGGAATCGATGAAAATTCATGCAAGACACCGTCAATCTGCACAGCAGTAATAGCAGCACCACGAAGCGAAGATAACAACACGCGACGAAGCGCATTTCCTAAGGTTAAACCAAAACCACGCTCAAGAGGCTCAGCAATCACACTTATAATATTTGGATTATCATGTGCACATGATTCAACCTTATTGGGTTTAATAAGTTCCTGCCAGTTTTTCTGGATCATATTTTTATTCCCGTTCTTTAGTTCCGTTACCATTCAATCGTAACGACCAATGTGAACATCAGAGAAATCTCCGACAACAAAAAACAACACCCAATTAAACACGCCGCCTTTTCCGTGGACGACATCCATTATGAGGAATTGGTGTTACATCGCGAATAGAAGTAATGACAAAACCAACAGATTGCAATGCACGTAGAGCAGATTCACGCCCTGATCCAGGCCCACAAACTTCGACTTCCAAAGAACGCATACCATGCTCTTGCGCTTTTCTTGCACAATCCTCCGCAGCAACTTGAGCAGCAAAAGGTGTCGATTTACGCGCACCTTTAAACCCCTGAGCCCCAGCAGATGACCAAGCAATTGCATTACCCTGAGCATCAGTAATAGTAATCATTGTGTTATTAAATGTTGAATTAATATGCACAACACCTGATGAAATATTCTTACGTTCGCGACGACGAACACGTGTGGCTTCCTTGGCCATAATTTCCCTTTCAACGATCTCATCACTGCCGTAACATCAGCAGCTCCACCTTTTTTTTCCTTGTCAAACAAATCAAACAAGAAAAAAGAATATATAAAAACCTTCCACAAAGGCCCTTATTTCTTCTTACCAGCAATTGCCTTAGCCGGACCTTTACGCGTACGGGCATTCGTATGTGTACGCTGTCCTCGGACAGGCAAAGACCGGCGATGACGCAATCCTCGATAACAACCAAGGTCCATCAAACGCTTAACATTCATAGCAACCTCACGACGAAGATCACCTTCAACTTGATAGCCCTGATCTATAGCCTCACGAATCTGCAGCACCTCAGCATCTGAAAGCTCATGCACACGACGCCCCAAAGGAATGCCAACTCTTTCAATAATTTCTTGAGCAAATTTTGGTCCAATCCCGTGGATATATTGAAGCGCAATAATTACACGCTTATTTGTCGGGATATTGACGCCAGCAATACGAGCCACGCCTACTCTCCTTAGTTATTTTGACAAATTGTTATAAAATACCTGATATACCTTACAGAAAAAAATAGACTCAGAAAAAAATTCTTCCGAATCCTCTTATTTCACTAAAATAAATTAAACTTACTTCTGATAGATTTCATCTCAAAAGTCAACTCTTTTCATTTATTTCTAAAAAAAATCTCATGAAAGAAAACTTCTAATCATACGTGTCACTTCAGCAACACCAATCATTCCATCAACAACTTTCAACATTCCCCTCTCTGAATAAAACTTTGATAAGGGAGCTGTTTTTTCACGATATTCCACTAATCTTTTTGCAAAAGCAACAGGATTGTCATCTAAACGAACCTGTCCACCAGCCGCTATTGTTTCCTCAACACGCTTCTTCATACGTTCAATCAACACGTCTTCATCAACACACAACTCAATAACAGCATTAAGCCGCGTATTTTTTGAATCCAGTATCTGTTGCAACGCTTCCGCCTGCCCCACAGTTCGCGGATATCCATCCAAAACAAAACCGTTTACACAATCAGCTTCATCAATCCGATCTGATACGATTTGGTTAACAATACTATCAGGAACCAAAGCACCAGAACTTATAATAGCTTTAGCTTTTTTACCAATCTCCGTTTCTTTGGCAATCACCTCACGCAACATATCCCCTGTTGATAAATGAGGAATGTTATATTCCTCAGTCAACATTTTTGCTTGCGTACCTTTTCCCGCTCCAGGAGGACCTAAAAGAATAACTCTCATCGATTCCTTCTACCTCCACGAAGTTTTGATTTTTTTATCAACCCTTCATATTGGTGGGCAACAAGATGCCCCTGAATTTGAGCAACCGTATCAAGTGTAACAGTAACAACAATCAACAAGGATGTTCCCCCAAGATAAAAAGGAACCTGTAATGCAGATATCATAAATTCAGGTAACAAACAAACCAAGATAATATAAACAGCGCCCACAACAGTAATACGCGTCAAAACGTAATCAATATATTCGGCTGTACGCTCACCTGGACGAATCCCTGGAATAAAACCAGAATGCTTTTTCAACTGATCTGCAGTATCACTTGGATTAAACACAATAGCTGTATAAAAAAAGCAAAAAAACGCCATTAAAAATGCATAAACAATCATATAAAGTGGCTGTCCATGACCAAGAGCATAAGAAATCTCCTGAACCCATTGTGGCATTTTATCAGAAAAATTATTAATAGTGGCAGGCAATAATAATAAAGATGAAGCAAAAATAGGTGGAATAACACCAGCAGTATTCAACTTTAAAGGAAGATGCGACATATCTCCTTGAAACATTTGATTACCGACCTGACGTTTCGGATATTGGATAAGAATTCGCCGTTGTGCACGCTCTATAAAAACAATAAGCCCAATAACCAAAACAGCAATAAGAACGATTCCTATTAAAAGAAAAGTTGATAAATCAGCCTGACTATGAGCTGTCAAAAGCTGAGCAAAAGTAGAAGGAAAGTTGGCTACAATCCCTGTAAAAATGATAAGAGAAACCCCATTACCAACACCACGTGACGTAATTTGCTCGCCAAGCCACATAAGAAACATCGTTCCGCCAACAAGTGTAATAACAGAAGAAAAACGAAACATAAGACCTGGTTCTAAAACAATTTGAAGCCCCGACCCTATACCGCTTTCAAGCGCAACCGCAATACCAAAAGCTTGTAGAATTGCCAATACGACTGTTACATAACGCGTATATTGATTGATAATCTTACGACCTAAATCCCCTTCTTTTTTAAGAGTCTCCAAAGAAGGAATAATAGATGTTAACAATTGCACAATAATAGATGCCGATATATAAGGCATGATACCCAGCGCAAAAATAGCCATACGCCCAACGGCACCTCCAGCAAACATATTAAAGAGTCCTAATACACCAGACGCGTGATGTTCAAATGTTTGCCGCAAAGCATCGATATTGATACCTGGAAGAGAGATGTAAGTGCCAAAACGATATACAAGAAGCGCCAACAGAGTAAACCAGATGCGTTTCTTTAATTCAGTTGCACGCGAAAAGGTACCGAAGTTTATATTGGAAGCAAATTGCTCTGCTGCTGATGCCATAAAACGTCTCCACTTTACACTCCAGTTCTTTAAATCACAGAAGTATAATCCTAAAATTCACATACGCATACACAAATAAATGCAGAACTTAAACAAGTCTCCACAAAAGATCCCACAAAACAAATATAATTCTTCTTTAGGTCTCTATTCATATTAAAAAAATTATCGAGCAATATCAGGAAAAATGACCTGACCACCCACTTTTTCAATCTTAACACGAGCAGCTTGTGAAGCACCAGAAACATGAAAGGTAATCTTAGCCTTCAAATCACCATCAGAAAGAAGACGAACCCCATCTTTTTCACGACGAATAATACCAGACTCTTTCAAAGCAATCATATCAACAGGCTTTTCAATATTCAACTTACCCGCATCAACTGCCAACTGAATACGTCCTAGTGAAACTTCATTGTAGGTTTTGGCAAAGAAATTTCTAAATCCACGTTTTGGCAAACGACGATAGATAGGCATTTGCCCACCTTCAAAACCATTAAGGGAAACACCAGAACGTGACTTTTGCCCTTTTACACCACGACCACCAGTCTTACCCATACCGGAACCAATGCCACGCCCAACACGCTTACGATTTTTTATTGCGCCTTCGCAATCACGCAGTTCATTGAGTTTCATATATAATACTCCCGCAACCCTTAACCTTCATCTATAACGCGAACAAGATGCCGAACCCGAGCAATCATACCCCGCACACAAAGTGTATCATCTAAAACGCGCCGACGACGCATTTTATTTAGTCCAAGCCCCTTTAAGGTTGCACGCTGAATCTGTGAGTTTCGAATAGGGCTTCCAATTTGCTCCACCGTCACAGTTTTATTACTCTGAGATTTTTTCTGAACCATTTCCTAATTCCTTTTCTGATAATCTCAGAAACTACCCTTCTAGGTCGACTAAATGGCGACGACGCGCCTGCAAAGTCGAATATTTTATACCACGTTGAGCAGCAATATCTCTAGGATGCATTTGATGTTTCAATGCATCAAATGTTGCACGAACCATGTTATAAGGATTCGACGATCCTAGCGATTTTGCAACGACATCCTGCATACCAAGAGCTTCAAAAATAGCACGCATCGGTCCCCCAGCAATAATACCAGTACCAGCAGAAGCCGAACGTAGCAAAACACGCCCAGCTCCGTGACGACCTTCAAGATCATGATGCAATGTACGCCCAGACCGAAGCGGAACATAAATCATCCCACGCTTTGCAGATTCCGTTGCTTTACGAACGGCTTCGGGAACTTCACGGGCTTTACCATGTCCAAAACCCACACGTCCTTTTTGATCTCCAACGACAACAAGAGCAGCAAAACCAAAACGCCGACCACCCTTTACAACTTTAGCAACACGATTGATATGAACGAGCCTATCGACAAATTCATTATCGCGTTCTTCTCTATCACCACGTTCTTTTTGTGCCATTCCTCATTCCTTTTTCTTTTCCGGAAGCACGATAACAAAGTCCCTCACCAAACTGGAAGAACTTAAACGAAAAACTCTAAACTCTCCTTACTCATTCATAAATAAGAAATTTTAGAAATTCAAACCACCTTCACGAGCAGCCTCAGCTAAAGCTTTGACGCGACCATGGTACACATACGCTCCACGATCAAAAACCACCTCATTAACACCCGCTTTCTTCGCACGCTCAGCAATTAACTTACCAACAGCAAAAGCTGCCTTTTTATCAGCACCACTCTTTAACGACTTTTTTAAATCACTTTCAAGAGTAGAGGCTGAAACAAGTGTACATCCCCGCAAATCATCGATAACTTGAGCATAAATGTTCTGATTTGAACGATAAACACTAAGCCGAGGACGATCATGAGAAACCATTTTAATTCTACGACGAACACGCCTTGCACGACGTTGGATAATGTCCTTAGATGAAACCATAATACAAAATCCTTATTTCTTTTTACCTTCTTTACGGAAGATACGTTCATCTGCATGCTTAACACCCTTACCTTTATAAGGTTCAGGCCTACGATACTCCCGAATCTCCGCTGCAACTTGTCCAACTTGCTGTTTATCAATTCCAGAAACAACAATTTCTGTTGGCTTAGGAACAGTCACAGTAACACCCGACGGAACTTTATAAACCACATCATGCGAAAAGCCCAGAGATAGTTGAACATCCTTACCCTGCAAAGCAGCACGATAACCAACCCCATTAATCTCCAACCTCTTTTCAAAACCATCTTTCACACCACAAAAAATGTTCTCAATCATTGAGCGCGACATTCCCCATTTAGAACGCGCATCTTTTGACTGATCCCGCGGCATAACTGATATGATATTTTCCTCAAGTTTGACTAAGACTTCATCATTGACGACGTAACTCAACTCACCTTTTGGACCTTTTGCCTTAACCAGCTGACCTTCAACAGTAGCAGTAACTCCAGAAGGAATTGAAATGGGTTTCTTTCCAATACGAGACATTGTTCTAACCTACTTTTTCTTCCGTTTTCTTGACATAACTTAGAAAACACGACAAAGGAGTTCTCCACCAACATTCTGTTCACGCGCCTCATGATCTGCCATGACGCCTTTAGGAGTCGATAAAATCGAAATACCAAGGCCATTAGCCACCTGTGGAAGTGACTTAGCAGAAACATACACACGACGCCCTGGCTTTGATACACGTGCAATCTCACGAATAGCAGCCAGCCCTTCAAAATACTTCAATTCGATTTCAATCTCAGCTTTTCCATCACCTAAATCAATTTGATTATATCCGCGAATATAACCTTCCGACTGAAGAACATCAAGAACGTGCGCACGAAGCTTCGAAGCTGGAGTAACTACTTTACCTTTTTTACGACCAAGTGCATTACGAATACGTGTTAACATATCACCAAGAGGATCTGACATAGACATTAAATAATCTCCTCTTACCAACTAGATTTTACAATACCAGGAATATAGCCAATAGAGCCAAGCTCACGCAACGCAATTCGCGACATTTTTAATTTACGATAATAAGCCCGCGGACGACCTGAAACCTCACAGCGATTACGAATACGAACTTTCGAAGAATTACGCGGTAACTCTGCCAACTGAACAGAAGCTTTAAAACGTTCTTCAAGAGAAACCTTCTGATCCATAACTATTGCTTTCAAACGTGCACGACGGGCAGCATAACGCTTTACCATCACCTCACGACGCTTATTTTTTTCAACGGCACTTACTTTGGCCATAATCTCACCTCACTATGTTTGCCGTTACGAACGAAAAGGAAAATTAAAAGCACGCAATAATTCACGAGCCTCATCATCCGTTTTTGCTGTCGTACAAACGATAATATCCATGCCCCAAATTTGATCAACTTTATCATAGTTGATTTCTGGAAACACAATGTGTTCTTTAATACCCATAGCAAAATTGCCACGACCATCAAAACTCTTTGGATTTAAACCACGAAAGTCACGAACCCGCGGAAGAGCAATCGTAACAAGACGATCTAAAAACTCAAACATACGATCTTTACGCAATGTAACTTTAGCCCCAAGAGGCATTCCTTCACGAACCTTAAAGGTCGCAATAGAATTACGCGCACGCGTAACAACAGCCTTCTGACCCGTTATTAGCCCTAAATCCTCAGCAGCAAGGGAAGGCTTCTTCGAATCAGCAGTTGCTTCACCTATGCCCATATTTATTACAACTTTATCAATCCGCGGAATTTGCATCGCATTTCTGTAATTAAACTTCTCTTGAAGCGCTTTACGAATCACTTCAAAATAATGCGCTTTCATACGCGGTACTTGTCTTTCCTCAGCCATTAATCAACTCTCCCGAACGCTTGGCAAAACGCACCTTATTACCATCTGCATTCATACGAAAGCCTACACGTGTAGGCTTACCATCTTTAGGATCAGCAATCGCCAAATTAGACAGATGAATCGGAGCTTCTTTAGAAATAATTCCAGCCTCTTGCTTCTGCGTTTGACGTTGATGACGTTTAATCATATTAATCCCACGAACAAAAGCCTTATTCTCTTTTGGACTAACCTTAATTACTTCACCACTACATCCTTTATCCTTACCGGACAAAACAACAACTTTATCACCTTTTCGAATCTTCTGCATAACATTTACTCCTTATAGAACTTCAGGAGCAAGCGAGATGATCTTCATATGATTCCTACCACGCAATTCGCGGGGAACAGGTCCAAAGATACGAGTACCAATCGGCTCTTTTTTATTATCCACTAAAACCGCAGCATTACTATCAAAACGAATGACACTACCATCTGCGCGACGAATATCCTTAGCAGTACGAACCACAACAGCTTTCATAACATCACCTTTTTTAACACGGCCACGAGGAATTGCATCCTTAACCGAAACAACAATAATGTCACCGACCGAAGCATATTTCCGCTTTGAACCGCCTAACACCTTGATGCACATGACACGACGCGCTCCAGAATTATCAGCAACGTCGAGATTTGTTTGCATCTGAATCATGACTGGCCACCTTCTCTTAACACATATATCCGATTGTACCTTTTATACACTCGGATTTGCCTGCCAAATAACGATAAATTCATCGCCTTCAAATTTATCAATGATAAAAACACTGTTAAATTCTAAAACAATAAACTTAACCCATTACGCTACATTGTCTTTTACAACAATCCAACATTTATCTTTCGAAATTGGTCTAGATTCTTGAATAGAAACTTGATCCCCAATCTTGAATTGGTTGTTTTCGTCATGCGCTTTATAATTTTTAGACTGCCGAACAGTCTTCTTAAGAAGCGGATGAGAATAACGGCGTTCAACTTTGACAACAACAGTCTTATCACTTTTGTCGCTAATAACAACACCCTGCAAAACGCGTTTAGGCATCTCTTATTTCCTTAAACCTTAGTTTCACTTATCTTTTGACGAAGAAAAGTTTTAATACGCGCAATATCACGACGAACTTGTCTAACACGCGCAGTCTTTTCTAATTGACCTGTTGCTTGTTGAAAACGCAAATTAAATTGCTCTTTCTTTAACTTAGCCAATTCATCTTTCATTTGGTCGAGCGTTTGCGCCCGTAATTCTGTGGCTCTCATCGCTTAACCTCATTATTCAGCAATACGCTGGATGAAACGCGTTTTTATAGGCAACTTTGCAGCACCCAACCTTAGCGCTTCACGTGCAACATCTTCCGGAACTCCATCAAGCTCAAACATGACGCGCCCAGGAGCAACACGTGCAGCCCAATAATCAACACTTCCCTTACCTTTACCCATACGAACTTCAGTCGGTTTAGATGTAACCGGAAGATCTGGAAAAATGCGAATCCACACACGACCAGAACGCTTCATATAACGTGTAATCGCACGACGCGCCGCTTCAATTTGACGAGCAGTAACCCGCTCCGGCTCAACAGCCTTCAAACCGTAGGCACCGAAATTCAAATCCGTACCACCCTTCGCAGAACCGTGAATACGGCCTTTGAACTGTTTACGGAACTTTGTGCGCTTTGGCTGCAACATTGTTCTCTACTCCAAATTTTAGTTCAATCTCAAAAACTAAGCATTTTCGCGGCGACGATTCGATGAAGAACCAGATTGATCAGCTTCCGTAGCACGACGTTCTGAAGCCATCGGATCATGCTCAAGAATCTCACCCTTAAAGACCCAAACTTTAATACCACAAATACCATAAGCGGTCTTAGCTTCTGCTGTACCGTAATCAACATCAGAACGCAAGGTATGAAGTGGAACACGACCTTCACGATACCATTCCATACGAGCAATTTCAGCACCACCAAGACGGCCAGAACAATTGATACGAATACCTTCCGCACCAAGACGCATAGCAGACTGAACAGCACGCTTCATTGCACGACGAAAAGCAACACGACGCTCTAACTGTTGAGCAATTGATTGCGCAATAATTGTCGCATCAATCTCCGGTTTACGAATCTCCACAATATTCAATGAAGTTTCAGCATCCGTCATTTCTGAAAGCTTACGACGAAGCTTTTCGATATCAGCACCCTTTTTACCAATAATCAAACCAGGACGTGCAGAATGAATCGTAATACGACACTTCTTATGAGGACGCTCAATAACAACCTTAGAAATAGCCGCCTGTTTAAGCTCCTCAAGCACATATGAACGAATTTTCAAATCTTCATGAAGAAGGCGCCCATATTCACCACTATCAGCATACCAACGAGAGTCCCAAGTCCGATTAACACCAAGACGAAGTCCTATTGGATTGATCTTCTGCCCCATTACGCGGCCTCCACTTTTTCGGTAACTTCACGAACAATAACAGTAAGATGCGAAAATGGACGTTCAATTCTACTAGCACGCCCTCGACCACGAACATGAAAGCGCTTCATCACTATCGACTTACCAACATAAGCTTCCGCCACAACAAGCGAATCAATATCAAGATCGTGGTTATTTTCTGCATTTGCAATTGCTGATTCAAGCGTTTTTTTCACAGTAGCAGCAATACGCTTGCGTGAAAACATCAAATCAGCGAGCGCTACATTAACTCTTTTACCACGAATCATTGCAGCAACTAAATTAAGCTTCTGCGGACTAACACGAATTGTCCGCGTGACAGCTCTTGCTTCATTATCTTTAAGCTGGCGCGAAACTTTAGCTTTTCCCATTCCTACTTCCTCTTCGCTTTTTTATCGGCACCATGACCATAATAAGTCCGGGTAGGAGCGAACTCACCAAACTTATGCCCAACCATCTCTTCAGAAACAGAAACAGGAATATGCTTATTACCGTTGTAAACACCAAAAGTTAAACCAACAAATTGCGGTAAAATAGTAGAGCGACGACTCCATATTTTTATAACTTCATTGCGCCCACTTGCACGTACCTTCTCTGCTTTACCAAGAAGATAGCCGTCAACAAACGGACCTTTCCACACTGAACGAACCACTTCAGACTACCTTTCTCATTTCTTGCGTTGATGACGCGTACGCATAATAAATTTATCAGTGGCTTTATTGGAGCGCGTACGCTTACCTTTCGTAGGTTTACCCCAAGGAGATACTGGATGGCGCCCCCCCGATGTACGACCTTCACCACCACCGTGCGGATGATCAACGGGGTTCATAGCAACACCACGAACATGTGGACGTTTACCACGCCAACGTGACCGACCCGCCTTACCATCATTAATATTCCCATGATCAGGATTTGAAACAGCGCCAACAGTTGCAAAACAGCTACTCGGAACCAAACGCTGTTCACCAGAATTTAAACGAAGAATAGCCATACCATGATCTCGTCCAACCAACTGCGCATAAGCACCTGCTGAACGCGCAATCTGCCCTCCTTTTCCTGGCTTCATCTCAACATTATGAATAATTGTGCCTACTGGCATATTACCAAGAGGCATAGCATTACCTGGTTTAACATCCACATTTAAACCAGCCATAACAGAATCACCAACACCAAGACGCTGTGGCGCAAGAATATAACTCAATTGCCCATCCTCATAGCGGATTAAAGCAATAAAAGCGGTACGATTAGGATCGTATTCTAAACGCTCAACCTTTGCTGAAACATCACGTTTAAGACGCTTAAAGTCGACAAACCGATAACTACGTTTATGTCCACCACCCTGAAAACGAGCAGTAACACGACCGCGATTATTACGTCCACCCTTTGAAGACAAACCTTCAGTTAACATCTTTATAGGTTTTCCCTTATAAAGACAAGAACGTTCCACAATAACAAGCTGACGCTGCCCAGGTGTAGTTGGATTAAATTGCTTAAGTGCCATTATTCCTATCTCCGAGCCTCTTAAAGACCTGTCGAAACGTCGATAGTCTGACCACTGGCCAGAGTTACGATCGCTTTTTTGACATCACTCTGCCGACCAACTATACCTTTGAAACGCTTCACTTTACCCTTACGGACTATCGTGTTAACTGCTTTAACTTTTACGCTAAAAAGCGCTTCAATAGCAGCCTTAATCTCAGGCTTCGTCGCTTTCGGCGCGACATTAAAAGCAACTTGATTATATTCAGAAATCATAGTCGCCTTTTCAGTAATAACTGGACTAATAATTATATCATAATGGCGAAGATCTGTCATTTAAAACGCTCCTCAAGAGCCTCAACAGCTGCTTTTGATAAAACAAGTTTGCTGCGACGCAAAATATCATAAACATTAATTCCCTGAATAGGCAAAATGTCAATATTAGGGATATTAGAGGCTGCACGAAAAAAGTTAATATCAATCTCTTTACCACCAATCAAGAGAGCGTTATTAAATCCAAGCTTAGAAAAATGAGAAACAAGCATCTTCGTTTTAGCATCCTTAACAGTCAACTCATCCACAATAATCAAATCTTTTGCTTTTAATTTTGCAGATAAAGCAAGACGCAACCCAAGAGCACGAATCTTTTTAGGAAGATCATGCGCATGACTGCGAACCACCGGTCCATGTGCCTTACCCCCACCTCTAAACTGCGGTGCACGTGCAGATGAATGTCGAGCACGCCCAGTTCCTTTCTGTTTAAACATTTTTGCCCCTGTTCGCGACACATCAGAACGACCTTGGGATTGATGACTTCCCTGCTGACGACGTGCAAGCTGCCAACGAACAACACGTTGCAAAATATCCTCACGCGGAACAAGATCAAAAATAGCTTCAGAAACCTTTAATTTGCCAGCTTCATTACCATCAAGAGTTTTAATTACAAGATCCATTATTAGGCTCCCTCAACTTCAGAGGTTTCCGTCACCGGAGTAACCATTTCCGCTTTCTCCTTCACAAGACGGCGAATACCGGCAGGCTTTGGAGCATTATCAGGAAGACGCTTCTTCACAGCATCCCGTATCAAAATCCAAGAACCTTTAGAACCAGAAACAGCACCACGCACTAAAATTAAACCACGCTCACTATCAGTGGAAATAACTTCAATATTCTGTGTTGTTACACGCACTTGCCCCATATGGCCGGCCATTTTTTTGCCTTTAAAAACTTTACCAGGATCTTGGCACTGCCCCGTAGAACCATGAGCACGATGTGTGATCGAATTACCATGGGAAGCACGATGCCCACCAAAGTTATGTCGTTTCATAACACCAGCAAACCCCTTACCAATACTGGTACCAGTCACATCAACTCTTTGTCCTGGAACAAAATGTTCCACTGTAATCTCAGTACCAACATCAAGAAGATTGTCGGGACTCACACGAAACTCTGCTATTTTGGCTTTAGGCTCAACAGAAGCCTTAGCAAAATGTCCACGAAGAGCTTGTGAAGTATTCTTAACCTTAGCAAAGCCTACACCTAATTGAACAGCAGTATAACCATTCTTTTCAACTGTACGCTGAGCAACGACTTGACAATTCTCCAAACGAAGTACCGTCACCGGCACATGCTCACCAGCATCATTATAAATACGGGTCATGCCCAGCTTCTGTGCTATTACACCTGAACGCATCGGGTCTGTTCCTTCTGTCCTCAAACCTCAGAGCTTAATTTCTACATCCACACCAGCAGAAAGATCGAGCTTCATAAGCGCATCCACTGTTTGCGGCGTTGGATCAACAATGTCAAGAAGACGCTTATGTGTTCGCATCTCAAACTGCTCACGACTTTTCTTATCGATATGCGGTCCACGATTGACCGTAAACTTCTCAATCCGCGTCGGAAGCGGAATGGGACCACGGACATTTGCACCGGTACGTTTAGCAGTCGATACAATCTCACGCGTCGACGTATCAAGAATTCTATGATCAAACGCTTTCAAGCGAATGCGAATATTCTGACTGTTCATGCTCTTTATTTCCCTGTTATACAAAGTGCATTAATAATTAAAGCACTCAACAAGCATTATTTATTCAATGATCTTAGAGACGATACCGGCACCAACAGTACGACCACCTTCACGAATAGCAAAACGAAGTTTCTCTTCCATCGCTATNATCTTAGAGACGATACCGGCACCAACAGTACGACCACCTTCACGAATAGCAAAACGAAGTTTCTCTTCCATCGCTATCGGAACGATCAACGAAACATCCATCGCAACATTGTCACCTGGCATAACCATTTCCGTTCCTTCTGGAAGTGTAACAATACCTGTAACATCCGTCGTACGGAAGTAAAACTGAGGACGATAATTCGTGAAAAATGGCGTATGACGTCCACCTTCATCTTTTGTCAAAATGTAAGCTTCTGCTTTAAAACGTGTATGAGGCGTAACGGATCCTGGCTTCGCCAATACTTGACCACGCTCAATCCCTTCACGATCAACACCACGTAGAAGAGCTCCTATATTATCACCCGCTTGACCTTGA